>JAYKJM010000177.1:0-7357 GCA_035285385.1 Vampirovibrionales bacterium | reverse complement strand
AGTATTATTTAATCACGTCTGCTAATCTTGGATACAACAAGCTACTGCTTGGTGGATTCGGTTTTTTATCTCTAGGCCAGTCTGGACATGGTTCTGCGGCAATATCTAGTATCAAGTTACCTTCCTGCTCTCTTAGTTTTCCTAAAAGATGACTAAAATAAACTTTTGAAATAGGTTTTGTTTTGATTCGATAAAGCTCCTCTAATTCTTGAAATGTTTGTAAATGAATATAAGAGGGGTGAATTATAAGGTTACCACTATGCCAGACAACGGGTTTTTCTGTTTCAAAACTTCTCTTGACTTGTGAGATTAAGCTTTGGTGGTCAGGTTTTGTGGAATTTAGTAAATAGAGTGAACGTTGTACTTTTAAATCACCAGGCATGGTTGCTGCAATCACAGTTTCTAAGGGCAGGTTCTGTATACCTGAAGCTTCGAAAAAAGGAATACTTATTGAGGGTGTTTTTTCATTTTGGTTAAATACACGAATAAATTTTCCAGAAATACTAATTCTTTCACCCTTATGATGAGCTTCAAACTTCTGATCTTGCAGCTCTAAATGAGCATTACCAAAATGCGGGCTGATCTGAGCGCGCTTGAGTGCAGGTGACATATTTAAATTTAAAACTGGTTGAAATCTCATTGAAAATAATGCTCCGGTGAGTGATTCAATAAATTCTTTTATTGCAATTCTATTGCAAAAATGGGGCGATACAAGACCAAATCCCACAACGCTCTTGCGTGCGCTACACTGACAGGCATCACAAAACATCACCTTGAAACCATCTCAATATCTTGCGGATGCTATGCCTATTCAGCCGTCTTGCCCTGTCCCCTCTCCCGTTGCACTCACCTTATGAACAACCCCCCCACTATTCTTACCATTATTCCGGCCCGCTTTGCCTCCTCTCGATTGCCCGGTAAACCTTTGGCCGATCTGGGCGGAAAACCCATGATCGTGCGCGTCTATGAGCAGGCTCAAAAAATTACGGGGCTCAATCGCCTGATTGTCGCAACCGACGATGAACGCATTGCTCAAGCCGTCCAACAAGCAGGCGGTGAGGCTGAGCTGACCCGAGACGATCACCCCTCTGGCAGCGATCGCGTATGGGAAGTGGCTCAAAGGCACCCAGACTTCGACTGGATTTTAAACCTGCAAGGCGATGAACCACTGATAAATCCTGACAACGTCGCCCATTTATTGACCAAAGCTCAACAAACACCCCACTGGGATGTCATGACCCTGGTGTCTCCTTTGTCACAAAGCGAGGCCTTTTACAATCCAAACACTGTCAAAGCGGTTATGACAACACAAGGCCGGGTCTTATATTGCTCCCGCGCCCCCATTCCTCACAACAGGACAAGCAATCAGGCAAAAACGGGCACTATTGAAGGCGCTTATCGGCATATTGGCTTGTACCTCTTTAAGCGAGAAGCACTCAATCGTTTTACAAAAACCCCTCCAAGCCCTCTGGAATTGCGCGAGAGTTTAGAACAATTGCGCTTTCTGGAGATGGGTCTTTCGTTATATGCCACTGTCGTTGCTGACGCGCACAGCGGCGTGGATACGCCAGATGATTTACATCGAATAGCGGGTTTATTTGTAAATCTTGAATATTAAGGGTGGTGAGCATCCGAATGTTTGGGATATAGTGATTCCCATGAACAACTTGATGACCCTTGCAGGCATCCCGTTGCATTCCATATCGAAAAGCTTTGTCAAACTACCGTTCATTCAACGGACACAACCATTTTCGTGGATCCTAAGCGCCGCGTTTGCTTCTAGCCTAGTGTTGGTTTCATCCGCATTTGCCGCACCCATGCCTGCAAATACCCCCATCATGCACCCTGCCTCGGCGTCGGTGCCCAGCAAGGCTATGAGTCCAAAAAAACCAGCACAATCTGAGAAGGTACCCCCATCAGAAGCCATTTACATTGTTCAGCAGAGTCGGCACGCTCCTTTGGTGGTTTATAAAAAGGCACCCACGCCGCCAGCGCAATCGCCACCCATGGCTCAGTCTGTTATCAAGCCATCCGCTGTACCGCTTCAAAAAAAGCCTGAAGCTCAGAAAACCACTTCTCTGATGGACGACATGCTGCCCGAGGTGCAGGAGCAATCGTCTTCAAAATCAATCCATGCGGCTTCTCTGACTGCCTCAAGTGTGAAAACAACCCCTCAGGCTCAAAAACCGCTCCAAAAGTCCCTTATGAAGCCAGAGTCTCTAAAATCAGCTCCTCAGGTGGTGCTACCAACTGATAAAACCAAAGGCTTAACGAAAAATCTTCCCAGTGACTTGGCCTCAGCAGAGGCGGCTGGCGATATTATTATCATCAAGACCGTGGCGCCCTCAGAGTCACCGTCTGTATCTGCTCTTCAAAAGCCCGAAATTCAAACACCTGCTGTAATCAAGGCCTCAAGCAGCCTCAAAAAGCCGGTTTTGGTGGCCTCGGCTTCTAAAACCAACAAACATCAGGCCATTGGCAAGTTTATCTTGCAATACAATCGAAATCTAGGGCTCAGTGCGGCGTTGGCCATTGCCGATCACATCTTGAAGCTGAGTGAATTCCATAAACTGGACTACAAAATGGTCACCAGTTTAATTGCCGTCGAGTCTGGATTTCGACCAGGCGTGGTATCCGCCTCCGGTGCGGTGGGTTTGGGGCAGCTTAAACCTTCGACCGCCAAAACCTTTGGTGTAACCAACTTGTATGATCCTGCCCAAAACATTAAAGCGGCAACGGGGTATTTGCGCATGCTCACCAATCGTTATGGTGGCAGTTTGCAACATGCCTTAGCCGCCTATTTAATGGGACCCGGTGCCGTAAAACGCAATGGCCTGACCCCCGGAGCGCAAGGCTATATCCGGCGGATACACCAGAAATCTGCGCAACTCTCCATGGTGCTGAAAGCTCACGGTGCCAGTTAAGTTTGACTGAGCGCCAGAGTCAATAATCTTTGTGCAATAGCCGCCGCAGCTTCTGGTTTTCCCAACTGGCGCGCGGCGCGGCTCATTGAAGCGCGACGGGTGGCATCGTGCATCAGTGGTAAACTTTTAGCCAGAAGCATCTCGGCCGTGCAATCGGCATCGTTTAAGAGGCAAGAGGCACCAGCCTGCACAAAAACCTGCGCGTTATGCCACTGATGATTCGCGGCCGCGTGAGGATAAGGCACCAAGAGTGAGGGTAATCCGGCGGCGGCAAGTTCAGACAAGGTGAGCGAGCCTGCTCGACACAACGCTAAATCGGCCATGGCTAAGGCGGCAGGCATATTATCAAGATAAGGCCAAAGCCGGTAATTGTGGTGATTCATTAAATGTTTTGGCACAAGCGCTTTGGTTTGGGCGTATTTGTTGACGCCACTTTGATGAATGACAGCCCATCCAGCGTTTAAAATCGTTTCCAAGGCCTCCACGGTTGCCAGATTCAGTTTTTCGGCGCCTTGGCTTCCACCCATAACCAATAACACGGGCTGGGTGTCGCTCCAGTTGAGCTGGAGGGCTTTTCGTGCCTCTAATTTTGAAAGGTGGCCAATACGGGTGCGAATGGGATTACCGGTCGTCACAGCGTGTGGATTTTTTAAGGCCTGCTGCGGTAAATCAAAGGCGCTGGTAAGCTCGCAAGCCCAGCGCCCCATGAGCCAATTCACCAAGCCAGGTCGGGCATCCGGCTCGTGGATGACATAGGGGATTTGGCGCAGCGTTGCCGCCATTAACAGCGGCGCCGTCACGTAACCGCCTGTGGTAAAGACAACCTGTGGTCGATGACGCTGCAAGATGGCATCAGCCTGAAAAATTGCGACCACAAGCTGTCCGAGCCAACGAAGATAGGCCACGAGCGTTGAAAGATTTTTACCGCGTGGCATGCCACGGAAATCGAGGCCTTCAAACGCCAGGTGATGTTGGCCGGCCAGCGTGGCTTCTAGGCTGGGTTGCAAACCAGAACCTGTTGCCCCTGATTTATAGCGGTTGCCCACAAAGGTGAGCGTCAGCGGGGTGTTGGTTTGGGCGGCCATGGTTTGCAGGGCCTCGGCCACAGCCAGCGCCGGATAAATATGCCCGCCGGTACCCCCACCGCTCATCAGCATGCGTATTGCCTGTGTCATGCCTTCACGATAGTGGGTTTGGGAGTTATTTTCAATTGGTGATGATATTCAACAACATTAAGATAAACGAGCTTGAGAGCTATATGCCACTCTTAAAGCATTAAGAGCGCTCTGTACTTGTTGGCTAACCGCTTGACGAGTTTTCTTATTGGGGGCACTGCTGGCAATTTGTTCATAGGGCAAACCTTGAACATAAACTTGCCTTAAAAGTGCTGCTTGTTCAGGCGGTAACGTTTCCAATGCACGTTGCAACTTAGCATTTGTAATGTTTCGTTCTACAGCTGCTAGAGGGGATTCACTATTACCGGCAATAGTCTCTAACAAACTTGAGCTTCCCGTTGATTGATTTGAAATCGGTGCATCTAAGGATAGCATGCTTATAGTTTTCCCTTTGGAAGGAATAACCATTTGGTTACCTTGAATAATTCTGGGCAGTGCTTGCGTCATTGCTCTGACAAAGTAACCTGAATCAAACGTATTGCCTATTTGAGCCGGGTCAAACGACCAAACGGATCTTAAAAAAACGGGAAATAGTTGAGCGATGAGCCCTTGCCTAAAATCATCATTTTTGGGGTTATATTCCCGCGCTAAAACAGGATATTTCTTACCAAGTGTCAATCTTGCAAGTGGTTCAAAATTATCCCCTACAAAACGCTGCTGAGCGAGCATCGCTTTCACTAATGCGACCTTCTCTTCCATGGGCAGTTGGTAAATGGCTAAACGATCCTCCTCTCTCTCTGGCTTCAGCGCTTGTTCCAGTATTTTTGCAAGTTGGACTCCTGTCGCTTGAGTATCCGGATGATGTATCGATCTGCGTATGTCCAAGGCGGGTGCAAAGGGGAGAAATTTGATTCTCACTCCTTTTGGTTGAACCTTTATTCTCGTTTTATTTGGTGTTAACCCTGTTTTAAAACCACTTTCCTGGAGGGTTGTCCAGATTTGAACGCCTTTTTGTGCTTCTAAAAGCAAGGCTACATTTAAGGCTTTCAAGTTTGCCTTATCATTTAGCGAGCTCTTTGTAGCTCTATAGGCGGAACGTAATTGTTCTTTGGTTAATATTGGTGTTTTGCCATCGGACAAGCAATTGACTCTAAAATTCCTTGTTACATTTGGGGTTGTCTTGCGCGGGGGGGGGGACATTAGCGCCAAATAATGGTCTTGAGACATTAGATACGGTTCTAAGCGACATTTAGAATAACCTTCCTGAAAATAAACAATCTCGATTG
Organism: Vampirovibrionales bacterium; assembly: GCA_035285385.1. Classification (GTDB taxonomy): domain Bacteria; phylum Cyanobacteriota; class Vampirovibrionia; order Vampirovibrionales; family JAJTHC01; genus JAYKJM01. The sequence continues at coordinate 2,032 of JAYKJM010000177.1, read as the reverse complement.
GCGAAGCTATTACTTTTAAACTGCTAGGTTTATAAACCCTGTGAATTTCAAAAATTGCCCTTGTTTTAAAAGTCATCTGTGTCAAAAATCATCAGGGAGAGCAAGACGCTCTCCCTGAAATATTTTCCCGGCATCATGCCAAGAGCTCATTTTTTTAGATCTAGTACTTAATATACTGATCGGTTTCCCAAGGGGTCACATTGGTGCGGAATTTGTCCCACTCCAAGGTTTTGGCCTTGAGGAATTCGCCGTAAATGTGGTCTCCCAGAGCGGCTTTTGCAATGGGGCTGGCTTTTAACAGCTCAAGCGCTTCATAGAGACTGCCTGGCAAGGAGTCAATATTCATGGCCGCGCGCTCGTCTTCACTGAGCTGATAAATATTGACTTGTGAGGGCGAGGCAGCTTCCAGCTTGTTCTGAATGCCATCGAGCCCTGCCAATAACAAGGCGGCCATGGCCAAATAGGGGTTGCACGCCGTGTCGGGAGAGCGAAGCTCAACACGGGTTGCATTACCACGCTTGGCGGGCACTCGCAACAAGGCGCTGCGGTTGGCGGCCGACCACGCCACGTACACCGGGGCTTCATAGCCTGGAACGAGGCGCTTGTAGCTGTTCACCAAGGGATTCGTGATGGCTGTAATGCCGCGCACGTTTTTGAGCATCCCAGCTGAAAACTGTAACGCTGTGGCACTGAGCTGATAGTCGCCTTTTTCATCGTAGAACAGATTTTTACCCTCCAGTGAGGCAAGCGACATGTTGCAGTGCATTCCTGAGCCGTTAATACCAAAGATGGGCTTGGGCATAAACGTGGCGTGCAAGTTGTGCTCTGCGGCAATTTTACGAATGATGAATTTCACGGTCTGGATGTTATCGGCAGCCGAGAGGGCATCGGCATATTTAAAGTCAATTTCGTGTTGACCGGCAGCCACTTCATGGTGATCGGCCTCAACCTCAAAGCCAAGCTCTTCTAGAGTGTCGACAATGTCGCCACGCACCAGCTCGCCCAAATCGTTTGGAGCAGTGTCGTAATAGCCAGCCTGGTCATGCGTTTCAACGGCGATGGTGCCATCATCATTCTTTTTGAAGAGGAAAAATTCCAGTTCTGCACCCACATTGAAAATATAGCCCAACTTGGCCGCCTGCTCGGTGACGCGCTTGAGGTTATTGCGTGGGCACCCATCAAAGGGAGTACCATCAGGATTGTAAATATCACAAAGGATTCTAGCCACGGCACGGCCGTTTTCAAGCCAGGGCATTACTTTAAAGGTGCTGCGATCGGGGTAGAAATAGAGGTCAGAGGTCTCAATGTTGCGGAAGCCTTTAATTGAAGAGCCATCGAGCATGATTTCGTTATTGAGGGCTTTTTCCAGCTGCATCACGTGAATTGACATGTGCTTGGCATGCCCCAAAATATCCACAAATTGCAAGCGAATCAGTTTGACATTTTTGGCTTTGGCTTCTTTGACAATATCGGCGATGCTGGGCACTGGCTTGGCGGTTTTGGAAGGCATTTCAGCAGTTACCATTGAGACAGTCTCCTTTAGAGAATGATGAGGATGAGGCGACACACTGAATAACGTACTTAACGGTAATCAGGTGGAACACGATACATAGACAAAATAAATGACAGGAACAATAAAAGGGTGAATTTAACCTGAAGACACGCCAAGTGTAGCCAAAACGTGACATAAAAAAAAGTCGATTGGCGTATGAATGTCAAAATTGCATTTGCTATTTCAATTTTATTGCAATTTCAGATAAAATCTCGCAGTCGTCGATTAGACGGATAGTGTTATTTTTCTCCGAAGAAAGTGTTTTTCTGATGCTGACCCCACAATTGCTCATCGTGCGTTCTTTTTTTGCGACATTTCTCCTTGGCGGGCTCATTTCTCCCCAGATTGCAATAGCATGCTCTGGCTGCAGCACTGGCATGGGTGGCGGCGGCTCAGTGCTGGCCGCAACGACGGCGGTGGCCTCCAGCAAATCGAAATCGGCATCTGGGGCTCAAGGTTTAATCTTTAAAAGTATGTGGA
>JAYKJM010000176.1:0-4186 GCA_035285385.1 Vampirovibrionales bacterium | reverse complement strand
AGCTCATTAACGATGCCGATGATATGACGCTGGATGGCCAGGATTTGAAAATTCTTGAAGATAAGTATCAGCTGGCGATGAAAACTGGCGGCTATAACAGCCAGAATCAGTCACTGAATAGCCTGGGTATTACAGAAATCAATCTGGCAAAATCCAATCAGACAAAGCGTGTTAATAATTTTGATGGCCAGAATAATGATATCTTGAAGCAGGAAGGCGCAAATTTTAAAATTAATGGTCAAACCCGCATCTACGCAGATGTTATTCATCAACATAAGCCTGTGTTTTAGAGGGGTTAGCTCTGGTTGATAAGTTTTTCCGCACAGCGGCGCCCTGATACCATGGCTCCTTGTAATGAAGGGGCGGCTTGATAATCACCACAGGCATAAATGCCAGGGGCAATGGTTTGATCGCTCCAGGCGGTTGAAATTCGGGGCAAAGCGTTTGCAATGCGATAGACGCGAAGCGTTTGCCACTGGTTAACTTGGCGGCCAAACCAGTCAGAAAGCTGACTGCGAACTTGCTCATCAAGATTGATGACCGAGCGATCAGACGGGGTGCCCATTACCGTAACAGAAACAAGCGACTGACCGGCAGGGGCATACGCTGGACTGACCAGACTGGGAACGCACAAAGAATTGATCACGCCATACCCAGCGCCATTCAAGACCAGAACTGGCTCATCCAGCGGGGGGCGCTTTGCGGCATAGTAAAGGCAAGTTGTTCCATAAAACTCGGGCAAAGGCGCCTCTTTGTTCACCAAACGATGACGCTCTTGCAGGCTGGTTGCAATAATGATGCCTCGGCGTGCCCGGATGATCTCATCAGTGATTAACGTCACAGAGCGATCCGCGATATCCAGCTTGGAGACGACCGTATTGAGGCAAATGGAGCCTTCAGGCAAGCGAGCCGCCAGTTGCTCCGGAATGGATTTCATGCCGTTTGCAGGCAGCATGACTTGCCCTTGCACCATCATGGCCATAGTAAACCGGGTGAGCCATTGCGGGGCAGATAAACTCCCATCCAGAGAAATGCCTCCCAGAAAGGGTTGCCAGAAATGTTGAATCATTTCGGCTGAAAAACTATTATCCAGCCAGTGATGCGTGGGCATCCAGTCGTCTTCTGTGGCAGGGGAGAAAGCGGGTGCCACCCCTTCTGCACGAAGCCGCATCCACCGCAGCCGATGTTTTAAAACCTGGAGTTTGTCGCTGAGTGTGCCCACCGGTGACAACAGAGACGGCAAGAGCGTCCATGGCATTTGAAAGGGATCGCTTACGGTGTGGAATCTGCCACCAAAATAACTCCAGGCTCCTGGCTGAAAGGCTTTAAGATCCAAGGCTTTGTAATTGAGCCATCGTTTTGCCTCTGGATAGGCGCTTAAAAATACCTGAAACCCACGATCCAGAATAAAACCATCCAGAGTGTCTGACTGCACGCGTCCCCCCACCTCATCGGAGGCCTCAAGCAGTTGACAGGAAATACCCGCCTCTTGGAGGCGTGCTGCGCAGGTCAGGCCAGCCATGCCCGCTCCAATAATTAAAACGTCGGGTTGCGTATTCACCGAATGCTGATGTCCTATCGACAATGGGCACCTAAACCATTTTTTGCAGGAAAATCATCTCTTGATTATGATACCTGAACTGTTTTTGATTGACCTGTTTTTTACAGACTGGATGTTTTGAGTTATGTCCAAGATTTTACTTTTACCGGGTGATGGCATTGGCCCTGAAATTGTCGCCCAGGCGGTCAAGGTTTTGCATGCGGTTGAGAAACGTTTTGAAGTCTCTTTTACGCTTTCTGAGGGCTTGATTGGTGGGGCGGCAATAGCCGTTGAGGGGGTGCCCTTGCCAGAGAAATCCAAACAGTTGGCGCTGCAAAGTGATGCCGTGTTTTTGGGTGCTGTGGGGGATTATCAATACGATGATATTGACCCAAAGCTCAGACCCGAGCAGGGGTTGCTGCAAATCCGAAAGGCGTTGGGACTTTTTGCCAATTTGCGCCCTGTAAAAAGTTATCCTGCCTTGTTGCATACATCGACCCTGAAGCCGGAGGTGATTGAGGGGATAGATTTGCTTGTGGTGCGAGAGCTTACCGGCGGGCTTTATTTTGGTGAGCCCCGAGGCCAACAGGGGGATCGTGCCTTTGATACCATGGCCTACACGCGCGCCGAAATTGACCGCATTGCGCGGGTGGCTTTTGAAGCCGCGCGACAGCGCGGCGATGCTGATGATCTTTTGGCGCGACAGCGCGGCGATTCTGACGATCTTTTGGCGCGACAGCGCGGCGATTCTGACGGTCTTTTGGCGCGACAGCGCGGCGATTCTGACGGTCTTTTGGCGCAACAGCGACCCCGTAAAACCGTCTGCTCGGTCGACAAGGCCAACGTCCTTAAAACCAGCCAGCTCTGGCGTGAAGTGGTGACTGAAATCGCCGAAAAAGACTACCCCGATATCACCCTCACTCACATGTACGTCGACAACGCGGCCATGCAGCTTGTCCGCAATCCAAAACAGTTTGACGTCATCCTGACCGAAAACACGTTTGGGGATATTCTCTCCGATGAAGCCAGCATGCTCACCGGCAGCCTCGGCATGCTGGCCAGTGCCAGTTTGGGAGCCCAAGGTTCAATTGGCTTGTATGAACCGTCTCATGGCTCAGCCCCAAAATATGCAGGCCTCGATAAAGTCAATCCGATTGCAACCATTGTGTCTCTGGCGTTGATGCTTGAATACAGCTTTGGCATGCCTCAAGCCGCACGCGCTGTTGAAACGGCCATTGATAGCGTGTTGTCCCAAGGTTTGCGCACTTATGACATCATTGAAGCAGGTGCGCCTCACCAAACACTTGTGGGCACTTCAGCCATGGGTGATGCCATTGCCGAGGCGGTTATCTCTAAATCCACCTGCCCGCTCTAGCTAAGGAATATAGCCTGCATGCGTGTTATTCACGCGGTTCAACTCGATACTGGTGATTTGCCTGAAGGGCTTCCACTTGAGCCGTCTGTGTGTGCGCTTGGAACCTTTGATGGCGTGCATCTGGGACATCAAGCCGTTCTCAATGCCGCCAGGGAGCAAGCGCGGGCGTTGAGTCTTCAGGCGGTTGTTTTCTCGTTTCAGGGGCATCCCCAACATGTGCTTTCACAGACGCCCGTTCCTTTGCTCTCATCGTTAGAAGAGCGTCTGGCCTTGTTTCAATCGATGGGGTTTGATGTTGCGGTGGTTCCTGCGTTTACTCCCCAGCTGATGAAGGTTTCGGCGGCGCATTTTGTGAGCGATATTTTAGTGTCGCAGTTGAATGTGCGTCATGTGGTGGTGGGGTATGATTTTCATTTTGGATTGCATCGTCAGGGGGATGGGGCGCTCCTAAAAGCGTTGGGCAGTCAGAGCAATCCGCCGTTTAAAACCACAATTATGCAGCCTGTCACGTTAGCCGATCATCAGATTATTAGCAGCACCCAAATCCGAAAGCTTTTGCAGTATGGCGATGTGACTCAGGCGGCGGCGTTACTGGGTCGTCCCTATGACATTTCGGGCGTGTTGACAACCGGCTACGGTCGCGCCAGCCAATTGGGTTTTCCTACGGCCAATATCACGCCTGATGCTCAACGGTTGATGCCGGCGGTTGGCGTTTATATGGGGTATTTACAACTTTTAGAGCCTAATCGTCCTGCTCAGTCTGGTTTTAAATTGTCTTCAAGCCCTGTTTTGAACCCTTTAGAGCCATGGCCTGCTGTTTGTAATATTGGATTTAGCCCGACGGTGCTTCTTGGAAGCGATCGCCCTAGTGCCCCTCGTCTAGAGGTCCACGCATTACTTGCGCAAGGGCAGGTTTTCCCGAAGTTGCCCCAAGGAAGCTTGTTGTCATTTTCTTTTTTGCGCCGATTACGTGATGAGCAGAAATTTGAGAGTCTTGAGGCCTTAATTGCTCAAATTGGTCTCGATTGCGATCACGCTCGAGATGCTTTTCATCAGTTGATGACTTCTAAAGTTGACAGCTTCTAAGGCAGCTGTAACCCTAGTTTAAGCGCTTGCAGATGCCCCACTGCTTCTAAATAATTATGAGCAGGCCTTAGCTTGGTTGCGGATAAGATGCTATCTGGCAGCAGTTGCGCCAGCACCTGAGGCGTCACATTCATGGTTGTCGTGTTGGAGGCAACCGCAATCACGGGTATCTGTTGCATCAGGGC
>JAYKJM010000175.1:0-14638 GCA_035285385.1 Vampirovibrionales bacterium | reverse complement strand
CCTGTTTTTTGGCTTCATACCAGTGAAAGGGTGCAATATAGACCCCAATTGGAAACAGTTTATCAGGCCATCTGGCCAATCTGCCGTTGTGCAGGCACGCGGATAGGTATGTATCAAGGACGCCAGGCATTTTAATGACCGTCATTGCGATGATTGAAACAGCTGATGGGCTTACCAACCCGAACATTTGTGAGTGCCCTTCTTATTTTAGCGTAACTTGAGACCTCTAGAAGGTTTGCGCGGGCAAAATAGTCACAAGCCTTTTGAAATCAGAAGCAAAATTTAATTTACGCTCGTCGTATCGTTATTTTTTTAGATGAATTTTAAAGAGAAAACGTCCAAAAGCATTGATGGCGCTTGTTTTGTAGCCATTAAATGTTACAATTTTATTGAGTATTTCTATTTTTCCTCGTGTCGCCTTCGGCACGCGAACGATTAGCTTTTTAGAGTGTAAAACACAGTAAAAAAGTGTACGAACACCCTTATCGCGACATTTTTAATGGCACTCTTTTCAGGGAGTTGCTATCAGATTTTAAAAGTAACCGTGCGACTCGCCCTAACTGTTTTTTTGAGTCCTTGACGTATCGCTTCAAGTCCAACGCATCAACAGGAGAAGAGCCGAATGTTTCAATCATTTGTCTGCAGCCGCTTTTGTTATGCTGCGTTATTGGTCGCTTTATCGGCCGCTTATTTTTCGCTTGCCCCCGCCGTGACGCATGCTGAATCGACGAAGGCGGCCATTCCTGCAAACGCTATGGTGCCTGCTGAATCTACTCAGATGGCTCAAAATGGTGCAAGCAATCTGGCGGATCCCCTTCTTGCTCTGCCCCAGCCTGCACCCGCAAGTGCAACCTTGCCCAGTATTTATGTTCGAGATGGGGCGCTGGTTATTGAGGGTCAGCCTGCAGGAAAACCTGCTACCAGCGATGCCCCACTTGCTATTCGACAGCAATTTACCTTGTCTCAACCGGGTCGCTACGTGCTTGATATCTGGATGCCTGTCAATGACAGCCAAAGAAATGCAACATCGCCTGATGCTACAAGCCTTGCCGAGACATTAACCGCACCCATTTCACTTGAAAAAACCCCCGGTTATGTGGGCAGTCAAATTCGGGTGGGACGTTTTGATGCTGATACCTTGCGTGTGGTGATTGAGTCTGCCACGCCAGCTGGATTATCTGCTAGAATGCAGCCCGATAAAAATATAATTTCTGTGCCCTTGTCAGCCACTTTGTTGTCGGAGGCGACTGCCTGGCGTCCTGCTTTTGAGGCCGTGCTACGGCCCCCAATCCTTCATCGTGTCAAATTGCAAGCCTCCCCATTGCCACAAATTGCGCTTGAAACGTTGGGCTCAGAACCCCAGGCTGAAACATCTCTCATTGACTGGCCGCAAGCGCGCTCATCATCGGCTAGCGAGAAATCTGGCAAAGCGTTACTGGTAAAAATTCATAATGTGACCCTCCCGCCTGAAGGGCTCAAAGTCGCCGGCTCTTTTGCCAATGCCAACGGGCAAAGCTGGGCATCTGGATTATTGGTTCGACAGGATGGCAATGAAGTGCATCTGATTGCACCGCTTCAGAACATCCCCCCTCAGGCTGCCATTGCTCCGCGCCTGATGATGCAAGAGAGCTCCGCTGAGCAAACTCATCATCATATGGTGGCCATGGTGGTTAGTAGCAACCCGCTGTCACCCCTCAACGGAAGCACAAAATCCTCAGACGTTTCGTCAGAAATCATCCTCAACGGTAAATCTGCTGCTTTCAAGAAAATACCGTTTCCTGCTCGGGTCGTTATTGATGCCGGTCATGGCGGCAAGGATCATGGCGCTATTCGTGCTGGCGTGCTGGAAAAAGATCTCAACCTCAGAATGGCACTTTGGCTGCGGGATGCCTTGCAGTCTCAAGGGGTGACGGTATACATGACCCGAGACACGGACAAATTTGTGCCACTGCCTGAAATTACCCGCTTCACCAACACCATTCGGCCAGATTTATTTATTAGCATTCATCACAATGCCAATACCAACGCAAGCATTGCGGGCTTAGAAACCTATTATTATAATTTTAATAGTAAGCCCTTTGCGGATCGTATTCACCGTTATTTGGTGCATCACACGCAGGCCAATGATCGCGGGGTGCGCCGTGCCATGTTTTATGTGATTCACCATACAAACGTGCCCGCTATTTTGTGCGAAATGGGCTATATTTCAAGCCCTAGCGAACGGCAAGAACTGGCCGCTTTGGAGCGTCCCAAAAAAGCGGTTCAGGGGCTTGCAAACGGTGTCGCCGATTATTTAAACACCTCAGTCTTGGCACAAGTCAAAGCCAGGCCTTAACCTTAAATCCACAATCCAGTTCCTTGCGCACGGCCAGCGTCTAGCGTTCTTGGGCCATGGCCACTGCATGCCTTGGGAGACGGAAAAACCTTACCCGGATTGCAACGCCCAGTGGGGTTATACCAGGTTCTAACCTGCTGCATCGCCAATAGATCTGCCTGGTTGAACACAAGCCCCATATGCTGGTTTTTTTCGAGTCCAATACCGTGTTCGCCACTGAGAGTTCCGCCTGCGGCAACACAGGCTGCTAAAATCTCATCGCCTGCTGCAAGAACACGGGCGACCATGTCTGCATCTGCCGGATTAAACAAAATATTGGGGTGCAAGTTGCCGTCTCCCGCATGAAAGACGTTGCCAATCGGCACACGATGACGCTCACCGATGGCGATAATTGTTTGCAAGACAGGCGTCAGTTGACTGCGGGGCACGACACAATCATGCACGTAGAAAGCAGGCTGCAAACGCCCATAGGCGGCTACGGCGCTTTTTCGAGCATGCCATAGCTGAGCCCTTGCCTCGGGGGCTTCGGCCTCCTGCCGAAATCCATCTGGGTTATGTTGCTCCAGAATGGCGAGTAATTGCCGGCCTTGGGCTTCTACCCACGCCAGGCTGCCATCGAGCTCAATCAGTAAAACGGCTTCACACGACTCTGGAAAACCAACATCAAAGGCCTCATTGACGCAGCGCACCGTAAAGGCATCCATCATTTCAAGCGCAGAAGGAATGAGCCCTGCCAATAAAATGGCTTCCACGGTCTTAGTTGCGGTTTCCAGTTTTTTAAAGGCGGTGAGCCAAACCCGAGTGGCTTGTGGTTTTGGAGTCAGTCGCAACGTAACCTCTGTGACCACGCCTAAGGTACCTTCTGAGCCAATCATTAAGCCTAGCATATTGGGATGACCCTCAAGCGTTCGGTGCGCCGCCCGCCGAGTAAGCCCACCCAGGGTTTGAATCTCTCCTGATGGCAAAACCACCGTCATTCCCAAGACATGATCACTGGTAACTCCATATTTCAGACAGTGAATGCCGCCTGCATTTTCTGCAATATTCCCTCCAATGGTGCAAGCCACCTGACTGGATGGATCCGGGGCGTAGAATAAGCCGTGTTCGGCCAATGTTTCGTTGAGCCAGGCGTTTACCATACCAACCTCAACCCGAACCCAGCGTTGAGCCACGTTGAGCTCAATTAAGCGCGTCATGCGATTCAAGCTAATCAAGACACCGGCTTCAATTGCCAATGCGCCACCTGAAGTGCCTGTGCCGCCGCCACGCGGGGTAAACGGAACCTTATACGCCTGACAACAGGCGACCACCTCTGCAACCTGACGGGTAGTATTGGGCAGAACAATGACATCTGGCGGGGCTTGAACCAGCAAGCAGGCGTCGCACTCGTAGACCCGTCGCTCTGCTGGTGTGATTAAAACGTAGGGCGAGCCCACGATCTGTTGCAACTCGGCAATCAGTTTAGAAGGCACAGCCGTTGGTTTGGCTGAAGGGTGTAAGTCATCCATGCTTCAACGATAACGCAAAGTGTTCTAAAATAAGTCTCTTGCCTGCACGATGATTTATTTCTGTTGTCTATGATTCAATTTGGCGATATTGCCTATCTTAATACGCTGCCCGTGATGGCGGCGTTTTGGCGCTCTTATGCTGATGCTTTTTCGCTCACGCGCGTCCGTGGCACTCCCAGCCAGTTGAATACCGGGCTATTATCCGGATCGCTGGATATTTCAGGCATTTCTGCTGCCTGTTTTGTTCGTCATCAACAGGATTTGCTGTTATTGCCCGAGCTGAGTATTAGCAGCAATGGCCCTGTTGAAAGTGTACTCATCCTGAGCCCTGTGCCCTGGCAACAGCTGGCAAGCCAACCCTTTATTCATGTCTCTGGTGCCTCTGCCTCTGCCGCCACAATGCTTCAATACCTCCTGCCTAATCTCAGACAGGTCATTTTTTTACCCGAGGCCTTGAATTCTTTGCTCGAGTGTTCAGAACCCATCTTGGTTATTGGCGATCAGGCACTGACGTTAACAATGCCCTGCAAGTCCCATCCCTACGTCATTGATGTGGCGACACAATGGCACCAGCAAACCCACTTGCCGGCGGTATTTGGCGTTTGGGCCGCGCGTCGCACCTGGGCAGAGACGCACCCAGAGCGCTTTCAAGCAATCAGCCACGCCCTGATTAAAAGCAAGGCAGATTTCTTTGGTTCCGATTCGTTTCAGCAGATTGTCATCTCTGAAGCCCTGGCCGATTCTGGCCAAACCCTGCAGGGTTTAAGCATGCAGCGTATTCAACATTATTTGACCCAATCTATCCGCTATGATTGGAGTCCTGCGCATGAGGCTGCCGTGACGCGCTTGGCTACAGTGTCCCAGAATCAGGATGCGGCCTCTTTAGTAAGACCCCTCTCTTGAGCCTGCTTGAAGTGCTGTCATGATTATCTTAGCCCTTGAATCCAGCTGTGATGATACAAGCGTCGCCCTTGTCGAAGATGGCCGTCGGGTTCTCAGTTGTGTCAGTGCGTCTCAGGTCCTGGTGCACACCCCTTTTGGCGGTGTTTTACCGGAGGCTGCCGCTCGAGAGCATCTGATGACCATTCATCCTACCATTCAGGCTGCCCTGGATGCTGCCAACCTGACTATGAACCAAATTGATGCCATTGCCGCCACGATTGGCCCTGGCCTGATTGGTTCCTTGCTGATTGGCGCCAACGTCGGCAAAGCGCTTAGTCTCATTACAGGAAAACCCTTTTTGGGTGTCAATCATTTGTATGGCCATGTGGCCAGTGCCTATCTGGAAAGTGACATTGCGCCCCCATTTTTGTGTCTGTTAGTCAGTGGCGGCCATACCCAGCTGATTCATGTAAAAACCTACCAAACCATGAGCATTTTAGGTGAAACTTTGGATGATGCCGTGGGCGAAGCCTATGATAAAGTGGCTCGTCTGGTGGGACTTGCGTTTCCTGGTGGCCCCTTGCTGGATAAACTGGCTCATGAGGGCAATGCGCATCGGTTTCAGCTGCCTATTGCTGTGACGCAACGCCCGTGGGATTTCAGCTTCAGTGGTCTCAAAACTAATGTGAGTCGCCAATGGGCTCAGGCTATTTCAACGCTTGATTGCGACTCTGAGGCCTCGTTCATTCAAACGTTGCAAGCCGATATGGCCGCAAGTTTTCAGCGCGTGGCAGTCAAAGCCCTCCTCGATAAAACGCTGGCCTGCGCCCGAGCACTGACCTTACCCACGATTTCCATTGCCGGTGGGGTGGCCGCCAATAGCGCACTGCGAGCAGCACTGATGCAATGGCAAGAGCAAAGCGATCCTGTCTTAGGCTCCATTCGAGGTGTGTTGCCACCCTTGGCTTTTTGTACTGACAACGCCGCCATGATTGGTGCCAGTGCCTACTTTAACCCCATCACTCAAGATGTATCACACGATGTTTTTTCACGCATGGCGTGAGCCGTCACGATTTTGCCTGGGTTAAACGGCGATCATCTGGCTCAATAATCGAGCGCCCCCAGATCGGGTTTGGCTGGCAGCAAGCGATGGATCCAGTTAAGCAGGGGTAAGAGATCAAAGGGCTTGGGAATATACAAATCAGCACCCACCAGCATGGCTTTGTCGCGATCATGCAGCGTGGAAATAAAGATGACCAAGACGTTGGCAATGGCGTGCTTAATTTCCTGACACAAATTCCAGCCGATGGGTTCCCCTAAAATGACCGAATCCATAACCACCAAGCGAATGGGTTTGCTTTGAGCCAATTCACGGACTTCTGCAGGGCTATTGGCTGTTTCAACAATATAGCCACCCATTTCGAGCGTGGTTTTAAGCAAAAAGGCCAGCGCCGCATCGCTTTCCACAACCAGCACGGTAGGTGGCTTGCTCAAGCTTTCCACAACCTCTGCTGTGGCTTTGCCCCCAGCATTGGCAGCCCCCGTCAGCTTGAAGCGATCACTAATCCAGGTGCTTTGCGGAATTTGCCGCGCAAGCAGGCGCATTTCATTGCCGGCGGTAAACGCACTTTTGTAAGTCTGGTAGGGTTGAACTTGGGCGTTGGCCACCCCGATACTCAGCGTCAGCAGATTGACCCGTCGGCTGGCCTTGCTATCCCCCTCAAACATCATGAAGCCTTGTTTTCGATCGGTGTCGGAGTAAAAATTCGGCACCACCTGATCAAACTGACGACATAAAATGGCGGCAATTTTCTCGGCTCGATCCGGATGGGTGATAATCATAAACGTATCGGCTTCGGTGTGCCCCACAAAATCCGGGGGGCGAATCAGCGTCGTTAACATGGCACCAAACGTGCGAATGACTTGCTCGGCGGGGACGGGCCCGTAACGCTCGCTATAAAGATCCAGGGTGGTAATCCCAATCAGCATCAGCGCCCATGGGGCCGTGGTTTCTGTGCCCGCCTCAACAGCCAGCTTGTTTTGTAGAATATAGCGCTGCAAAATACGCGCCGCCACATCAATGCCGGGCAAGCGCGTCACACGGTGAGACAACAGCGACAGGTTGCGTCGCAAATGCGCCAGCAAGCGCACGCGTAACTCCTCGGCACCCATGTCGGCCGAGAGAATGTCGTCCGCCCCGTTGATAAGAAACTCAATGCGCTGATTCTCATCTGTGCTGGCGGTCTGTACGACTAAAACCGGCCGATGATCCAGATTGGGGGTTTCGCGACATTCACGGCAGAAGGCGATAACTGGATTATCCTCGTAAGGGTGCCCTGAACTTTTGCCAGAGAGGCTATCGGCCATGAGAAACACTAGATCAGGCAGCAGGTGTTCAACGGCGAGCATGCCGTTTTCGAGAGTTTCAAGAAAAAACGCGTTCACCAGATGACTTTCGCGGCTCATCGTTTCCTTGAGCGCATGCATTTGCTCTGGCGTGCTGGAGCCAATGACAAGAACAACCTGGAGGCTCATGCCTGCGCTCCTCTAACCAGTGCGCTGAGCGCACGACGCGCATGCATTTGCTCTGGCGTGCTGGAGCCAATAACAACCTGGAGGCTCATTCCTCCTGCTCCTCTGTTTGACCGGCAAGCAAAAGCTTGCGGCGATAGCCCTCCTGACGCTCGGCCGTAGCCGTGGGCATAATCACCGTAAACGTCGTGGTCTCATTTGGCACGCTTTTGACCTGAATATCCCCACCCATGGCTAATGCCAGCGACTTGGTAATATAAAGCCCAAGCCCGGTGCCCTCAACATCGCGCGTCAACGGATTCTCAATACGGGAAAACTGAGAAAAAATACGTGGCAGTTTGTCTTCAGGAATGCCGACCCCACGGTTGGTTACATGAATGGCCAGTTTATCGCCATTGTCAAGGATATCGGCTGTCATCACCACCGTTGAGTCTGCAAAGGAGTACTTTGCGCCATTATCAATAAGGTTAATAAGCACCTGCTCAATTTTATCCAGATCAGCCCACATATCAGGCAGTTTGGCGGGCATGTTGACCTCAAAATGGCGCTTGACACGCGGATCCTGGACACCTTTGGCCACCAACTGCTCCACAATTTTTTCAACCAGAGGGATGGCCGCCACCGGACGATACACCATGTTAACCCGTCCAGCACCAAGCTTGGAAACGGACAACAAATTTTCTACCAAACGGGTCAAGCGATCGGCTTGGTCTTTTATGATTGTAATAAAACGTTTGCGCTGATCCTCGGGTAATTGGCCGCCATAACGAAGCATGGTGTCGGCAAAGCCCTTAATACTCGTCAGAGGGGTGCGAAATTCATGGCTGACGGTGCTAACAAACTCATTATGAGCCTGCGTGAGCGACATATCCTCAGCAAAGGGATCCAGCTGGCACATCACCAAGGCTTCAGCACCGGCAATGGCCTCAAGCGGATGGTATTTGATTTTAACTTTTGAGCCTTCCTGAGGTCCCATCAGCAGGGTGCCCACTTGCGGCTGCCACTTGAGCTCTGGTTTGGGTGGCATCACCCCTGGTTTTAAGGGTCCCACAGGGCAGGCTGTTTTACCGGCAATGCTCACCAGGGCGTCAAAATGAGTCGGGGGTTGCTCGGGTAGGCCAATCCAGTCGGATAACAAGGCGTTGACGGCCAAAATATTACCGGTTTTTGCATCAACGGTTAGCACGCCAGATTGCAACGCATTGAGCAGGAGATTCCATTCTGGCGACAAAAAAGCTGACGCCTCGCAAGGCGTTTTTTCTGGCTGTGGGGAAGATGCCGCTCTGCTTTTGGCCATAATGCCGTCACATTCGCTCAATGAAACTCAACCGTCTACGATGATATAGCATCCATCATAGCGATGTTTGTCAGAAAGGCCAAGAATCTCAGAGGGGTTCTCGGTCAAAAACACCAAAAACCATCAAAACTCTCACCCGTCTTAGTGGCATTGGCGTCTTGAGAGCGGAGCTGGCCGCCTAAACATCCAGATTCTTAACCAGGTGGGCGTTGCCTTCAATAAACTTACGCCGAGGTTCCACGCGCTCACCCATCAGGATGTCAAACAGTTTGTCGGCCTCAACTGCCGTGTCAATTTCCACCTGCAGTAGAGTTCGCGTCTGTGGATTCATTGTGGTATCCCACAATTGGGCGGGCATCATTTCACCAAGGCCTTTAAAACGCTGTAAACTCACGCCTTTCTGGCCACGCTGTTCGACCAGCAAACGAAGTTGGTTCACAGTGGCAATCGGGATTTGCTCCTTATCGCCAATCATCAGTTGCGGTAAGGCGGAAGGCGATAGTTCCCCCTGGAATTGCTCATCGCCAGGCTGAGGCGGTAAATACGCCATTACCTGAGGCCGCAGTGCCTTGATGCGCTCAAATTCGCGGGTGTGCAGCATATCCGCATCCACGGTGGAGAGCACGGTATTGTCCTCCAGCTGCACCACGCTCAAGGCAAAAGGCTCCGTGGCTTCTTCAACGGTAATCAGCCGAATCTCAAAGCCCAGAGGCGTAAGCTGAGGCATGAGGGTCTCAATGAGGGCTTGGGCTGAGGTCTGCTCACGAAGCATTTCAGCCGAGGCTCCTAAACGAGCCAGGACACGCAAAACAGCCAACGGTGTGCCATGGAAAACGGGAGAGGCCATCATGGCATCCAGGGTGCAGAGATCGTCAATTTTTTGGATAAGCTCAGCCCCCGACAACGATTGCGTGCGATCCGCGCTCCATAGGCTTAAGGAGCCGATACCCCGCTCACGCAAGAAGGCCTCAAGCGCGCGGTCATTGTAGAGATACTTGTCTTCTTTACCAATGGTCAGCTTGTATAAAGGTGGCTGAGCAATATAGACGTAGCCTTTTTCAATCAGCGGGCGGCAATAGCGGAAGAAAAACGTCATCAAGAGGGTTCGGATATGGGCCCCATCCACGTCAGCATCTGTCATGATGATAATTTTGTGATAACGAAGCTTGGTGTCTTCAAAATCATCAGCGTTTCTGGAAATTGTGATACCAAGTGCCTGAATAAGGCTTTGGATTTCGGTGTTGTTATAAATTTTATCCAAACGGGCACGTTCGACGTTGAGAATTTTTCCTCGAAGCGGCAGAATCGCTTGAAATTCGCGATTTCGGCCTTGTTTGGCGCTGCCGCCAGCAGAATCACCTTCAACAATATAGATTTCGCAACGCTCAGGATCCCGATTGGCGCAATCGGCAAGTTTTCCTGGCAAACTGGAGCTTTCCAGAGCCGTTTTGCGGCGGGTCAGCTCTCGGGCTTTTCGAGCTGCTTCGCGGGCTTGCGCCGCAATAACACTCTTGCTAACAATGGCTTTAGCCTGCTTGGGGTTTAGCTCCATCCAGTCCGTGAGCGTTTCAGAGACCAACGCCTGCACGACGCCCTGCACCTCGCTGTTGCCCAGTTTTTCTTTGGTTTGTCCTTCAAATTGAGGGTTTGGGATTTTGACACTCACAATGGCGGTAAGCCCCTCTCGAACGTCTTCTCCGCTGAGGTTGGGGTCACTGTCTTTCAGAATATTGTTTTTGCGGGCGTATTCATTAATGATTCGCGTCAGGGCATTGCGAAAACCGGTTAGGTGCGTGCCACCATGGTGGGTATTAATGTTATTGGCAAAGCTCAAGACGGTGTCACTGTAGCTGTCGGTATATTGCAGTGCGATTTCCACTTTGACGTCGTCTCGATTCACATCGCAGTAAAACGGCGGGTCAAAAATGACGGTTTTGGAGTCATTGAGGAAGGTCACATAACTGGCCACGCCGCCTTCAAAATGAAACACCTCGTTTTTGCCAGATTTTTTATCATTGAAAACAATCTTAAGCCCGCGGGTCAAAAAAGCGGTTTCACGCAAGCGCGTCGCAATGGCATCGGCATCAATTTCAGTGGTTTCAAAAATTGTCTCATCCGCCCACCACGTGCTGGTGGTTCCGGTACGGGTGGTGGATTCTCCTTTGGCAACGTCAGCAACAGGAACGCCGCGTTCATAGGTTTGCCGCCATATAAAGCCTTCGCGATGAACCTCAACCTTCATTCGCGTAGATAGGGCGTTGACAACGGAGGCACCAACGCCGTGCAATCCACCAGAAACTTTATAGCCTCCGTCACCAAATTTGCCGCCTGCGTGCAAAACGGTGTGGACAATCTCCAGCGCCGATTTGCCGGTATCAGCCTTGGCCCCCACCGGGATGCCTCGACCGTCATCGCTGACGGTGACGCTATCATCTTCATGAATGGTGACATTAATTGTTGTGGCATGGCCTGCCAGCGCTTCATCTACAGAGTTGTCGACGATTTCGTAGACCAGATGATGCAAGCCACGCTGGCTGGTGCTGCCAATATACATCCCCGGGCGCAACCGAACTGCTTCCAGACCCTCCAGCACCCGAATCTGATCCGCGCCATAGTCGGGCAGGTTTGCAGATGAGGAGTCAGGTGATTGTGCTGGGGATGAACTGTTCATTGGGGGTTTTTCTTCCAGTTGGGTGGAGGGCATAGAGGACATTGCAACGCTCAATTCAGATGGCTATTTAGCAAACGGAAACAATGGGGCAAACTTTCAACGGTTACCATTTTATCTCGAACCCGAACGGACGCCTACAAAAAACATCAAAAATGTGTGCATCGCCCAAAACAAGCCAATCGTGCTTCAAAAAATTGTCATAACATCAAAAAAAATCCGGCAAGCGGAATCAGTCACGCCAGCCGGTTATGGGGAGAGTGCCCCGAATTTGGGGCATCACAGGGGTCAGGAGAGATAGATAGTGGAAAAGACTTATTGAGCAGCTAGTCAGGATTTTTTGAAAATCCTTTGGCCAAAATGTAACACGCGACTTGCAATTTTCTGTAAAGTCCAAAGAACGCTTTGAGCAATTAAAATGAAACCCTCAATGGGCTTCAAGAGACACTTAAGCCGTTTTTTAAACACTTTTGCACCGGAATGCAAGCCTTCACCAGCAATCAGAACGGCATGCTTTGACACATGAGAAGGCGCTTTTGGCAGGATGACCCTCGACAGTGAGCCACTAGCACCAGCTAAGCGTTTGCCCGCTGTTTGAATTATACGTTGAGCAATGAGTGACAACATCCTGATTTCATCGTGTGATTGCGCCGTTTAGTGGCGGGTTTTTTCTTTTGAACACTGACATAAAGCGTCCTGAAAAAAATGCTGTGTTAGGTAATCAGATATTGTAAACTGTTTCTTTACGTCTTGACTGGAGTCTCTGATGTCATTCGCTTTAACTTTTCTAAAGCCTCTCTATGCTCATGGCCGTCATCTGGATGCGGCGGCGAGCATGCAAGCCGGCATTGCCTCCCTGATGCTGATGGAACATGCCGGCTTCGCCGTCGCTCAGGCGGCACGACAGATGGCTCCCAGTTGCCTGCATTGGATGATTATTTGTGGCACGGGTCATAACGGTGGTGATGGCATGGTGGCCGCTCGCCTGCTCTCTCGTATGCCAAATACGCGCGTGAGTGTGCTCTTGCTTGGTCAGCCCGAGCAATTACCGGCCGATAGCCTTGCCAATTGGAATAGGCTGGACTGGGAGCCTACGGTGCAAACCATTATTGAGCCCGATATTCATGAGTGGGCCTGTGATATTTTCAACGCCAGCGGGGTGATAGATGCCATATTTGGCGTGGGGCTGAATCGACCTGTTGAAGCGCCCTTTTCAAGCTGGATAGAAGCCATCAATCGCCGAAAAGGCCAAGGGGTATTGGCCATTGACATGCCATCGGGGGTTTGCAGTAAAACGGGTCAAATTCTAGGTTGTGCCGTGCAGGCAGAGCGCACGCTCACTCTGGCTACTGGCAAGCCCGGGCTGTATCTTTCAGGGGGGAAGTTTCAGGCAGCTCATCTCTCCACAGCCGATATTGGCATTCCGGAGGCAATTTTGAAGCAATTCCCGCCAGATTTGTGGGTCATCACCGACACTTGGGTAAACCATCGATTGCCCCAGCCTGCCCCGAGCGCTCACAAAGGCAACCGAGGTCATGTCATGGTGATTGGTGGATCACGAGCGATGCCGGGAGCGCCTCAGCTCAGTGCCATGGCGGCCTTAACTTCAGGGTGCGGCCTGGTGAGTCTGGCCATGGCAGAGGCAGCTTATGACACCACCGCAGCGCTTTGGCCTGAGCTGATGCATATACCCTGGAATTCATGTGATCTCCAGCAGGCCTGTCAAACACTCTCTCAGGTTATTTCTGAGCGGCCACCGCAGGCCATTGTTTTGGGTCCTGGCCTGGGTGAGCACGCTGATGCATTAGTGAGTGCCCTTTTGGCAATACTCCGGCGCACCAGTAAAACGCCCCTGATTCTGGATGCTGATGCCTTGAACGCACTGGCCAAATTATCGGATAGCGTAAGATTGCCTAATCACGTAATTTTGACCCCTCATATTGGTGAGGCGGCAAGGCTTTTACAGTGTTGCAAGCAAGAGATTCTCATGGATCTCCCCAAAGCGGCTCAGCGCCTGCAAACACGGTGGGGGGGCGTGATTGTCTTGAAATCGGCGACCACCGTTGTGGCGCTCAGCTCAGCAGATGTTGTTGTAAACCCGACAGGCGCCTGTGTGTTAGCCACCGCCGGCAGCGGGGATGTTTTAGCAGGCGTGATTGCCAGTTTTGCCGCTCAGGGTTGTGCGCCTGATGATGCTGCACTGATCGGCAGTTATCTTCACGGGCGTGCTGGCGAAATGGTTGCTGAGAAAATGTCTGGCTATGGCGTCAGGGCAAAATATGTCATAGAAATGCTACCCAAAGCGTTGGCTCACTCAAAAGCCCTGACCCCGCGTCAAGGTCTTGAAAACCAAGCCAGCTACCGGTAAAAAATTCGATAGCTGGCATAGGTTACATTGGGTTTGAATTATTAGTTCCAACTTACATAAGCAGGATCTGTTGCTTGAGCTGTAAGAGTTGCTGTACCAAGATAGGTAGGTGCCGTTGTTTCTGCACCTCGCGTTGACAACCGACCATTACCTCTGATGATAAATGTCACAAGACCAAGTGAGCCATCACCGTCAGGATCAAAGTTAACAAATATAGATCCATTTTCTGCATTAGTCCCGGCGCCAGAAACGCCACCACCACCGAATTGCATTGCAGTATCATATTGAAGCACGCCACCGCTGTGAAGCCGCAAGCAAGGTAAGGTTGCTGAACATGCTGCCAGGCTACCAAATGTACCTGAGGTTGCTTTACTCACAAAGTTCATATTATTTTCAAAGTCTTGAAAACCACTGGTAATTAAGAGTTGGTTGTTAGCCTTATATGATGTCATTGCACCTGTAACCATAGAGGCTGTTTCTTTAAACACGGCCGTCGCTTTGCTGGTTCCCGTTGCGGTTAAAATTTTCGGAATAGTAAAGGCCGCAATAACGCCCAAAAGCCCCAGAGCAATCAAAATTTCTGCCAGCGTAAAACCGCCGCTTCTACCTGCTTGTACTTTCATAATCTTTCGCATCCTCCAGCATACTAAATACTAAAACTCAAACAGCTAATAACGACTTCAACGCCAAAAAAATTGATGATAAAAATCTTCATGACGTTTTGTATGATTATGTTATCGATGAGCCGACTGAAAAACTTTAATTTCACGTCACCCACAAGTATGAATTTAAATTAACACTGCTACTTTTAAATTTCATGGGGTTTTATTAGGGTATGTATAATGTATTTCCCCCAAAAGATATATTAATCAGATATTATATTAACATACTAATTCATGTTAAACAAATTTTTAGTGTGCTTTGTATGGCGCCACGCGCCTCAAACACAAACTTGGTAGACACGTGCTTGGCCTGATTCCTTTTTGGCATTCGTTTATGCAGAGCGTCCAGTTAACGGTTCGCCTGCAAGTGCTTTACTATCCCTTGA
>JAYKJM010000174.1:0-5926 GCA_035285385.1 Vampirovibrionales bacterium | reverse complement strand
TACTTGTTTAAACTGACTGACACCACCTGAGGCGACTCGCCCATTTTGACATCCGGGATAATTTGTTTAAAATCGGCCAACTCTTTGCGAGCGCGCTTGATGGTTTCTTCGGTGGCATTCACAAGATTCACTTGCTGCTGCTGGCTTTCCAGCTGTTGTGAGAGCCCTTGTAATTCAGCAAATTTTGGCGTAAACACCATATCCCAAGTGCCGTAAGCCATAATAACAGCTATGGCAAGCACCAAGATGACTCGTGTATTGCGAAACGACACCAGCCACAGCCTAATTTTTCTGGCAGTCTCTGGAGAAAGTCCCTTCGGGTTGGCCATAATGTCTCTTCTCTCTTTCTAGATAATTTTATCAGATTTCTTACATTTTATTACAATGTTGAACCACTGAAACGTTTTTAGGCGTGACAGCCGCCTCTAAAAATTTATCGACGGGCTCTAAACTGATGACGTTTGACGGTCAACACATCTGGCAGGCGCTTGATGACACTCATGACGCGCTCAAGGTGCGTTAAATCGAAGACATCAATCGATATTTCAATTACTGCCGTGTGATCGGGATCAAAGCGCTTAATTTTAGCATCTGAGAGGTTGGTTTTGGTGTCGGCCACCTCTGTAAGAATATCTTTTAGCACGCCCACGCGATCAATGGCGATAATCTCAAGAATGACCGCATACGCTTGCCAGACGGTGCCTCCGCCGCTAACTGGCTTTGTTTGGGGTTGCTCCCACTGAATGGTCATCACGCGGCCAGGGTTGGCATTTACCGTGTTGGGACAATCTTCTCGGTGAATCACCACACCACGATGACGGCTCACAATACCCATAATGGGCTCACCAGGAACCGGGTTACAGCACTTGGCCAAATTGTAGAGCATGCCTTTCAGCCCCTGAATAGCATCTTGCGTGGCTTTTTTCTGCGCTTGATGATTCAGTTGGCTGTGCAGGCGCCGTAAAACAGGTTCATGGCGTTCGGCGGTTTCATCGCGCTTGAGGCGATTGACCACCCGAGGCATATTCATCTCGCCATAGCCAAGAGCCAGATAAAGATCCTCAATGGATTGATAATTAAGCTCGTGGGCGATTTTTTCAAGCTTGCCACTTTTTACGGCATTTTCCACACCGGCGCGCGTTAACTCGGCTTCAAGCAACTGACGGCCTTGCACCTGGTGCTCATCACGATAGTGCTTTTTAAACCATTGTCGAATTCGGGTTTTAGCCGTCTGAGTCTGCGCCAAATTAATCCAGTCCAGACGCGGATGGCTTTTCTTGTTAATCATCACTTCGATGATTTCGCCGTTTCGAAGCTCGTAGTTCAGGTTGACAGGTTTGCCATTGACGAGCGCCCCAGCACACGTGTGACCAATTTCGGTATGAATGCGGTAGGCAAAATCGATGGGCGTTGACCCACGGGGCAGGCTAATAACCTTGCCTCGCGGGGTAAACACAAACACTTCATCCTGAAACAAATCCAGCTTGACAGAGTCAACATACTGACGCGCATCGTCCGAATCGTCTTTCATGTCAAGCATTTGCTTCAGCCACGAAAACTGTCGCTCGGTTTTGCTATCGGCGGTGACAGAGCCACCCGATTCCTTGTATCGCCAATGAGCCGCCACGCCATATTCTGCAAGCCGGTGCATGTCTTGGGTTCGTATCTGAACTTCCAGCGGGCGCCCTTGTGGGCCAATAATGGTCGTGTGCAAAGATTGATAGAAATTATTTTTGGGGATGGCGATGTAGTCTTTAAAATGCCCAGGAATGGGCGTATAGCTCTGGTGAATAATGCCCAGCGTCTCGTAGCACTCTTTTTCTGTGCAGGGCTTGTCTGCGTTGGCGTGATTTACTCCTAAAATAATGCGCAGGGCGCTGATATCAAACACATCTTCGAGTTTTTTCTGCTGGCGACGCATTTTGGTATAGATGCTGTAAAGATTTTTCACTCGGCCATAAATTTTAGCCTCAATGCCCAGGGTTTTAAGCTGTTCGCCCACGCGATGGCTCACCTCGGTAATGACGCCCTCGCGCTCGGATCGTGTGACTTCTATTTGGCTCTTGATTTGCTCGTAGACGTCAGAGTCCAGGTATTTTAATGACAAATCCTGAAGTTCAGCGCGAATATTCCCCATGCCGAGTCGGTTTGCAAGCGGGGCAAAGATTTCAATCGTCTCTTTGGCAATTTTTTGCTGTTTTTCAGGCTTCAGATAATGCAAGGTTCTCATGTTGTGGAGGCGATCGGCCAGTTTTAGCAAAATAATGCGGATGTCATCGGCCATGGCCAGAAACATTCTTCTGAAATTTTCGGCCTTTGCATCTTGCGCGCTATCAAACTTGAATTTTCCAAGTTTGGTCACCCCTTCAACCAGCTTTAAAACGTCTTCTCCAAACTGAGACTTGATTTCCTCGGCCGTGCCGTCGGTATCTTCTAACACATCATGAAGAATGGCGGCCACAACCGTGTGGGTGTCAACTGGGATTTGCGCCAGAATGGTGGCCACTGTCACGGGGTGGGTGATGTAATTTTCGCCATTGCGGCGGCGCTGATGAGCGTGTTTGAGCCGACCGTAGGCAAAAGCGGCTTCAATTTGCTGCATCTCTTGCTCTTGGCGGTGCTGTTTAATGCAAACGGCTCGCAAGTCATCAAATAAGACATCTTCTTTGAGGCGGCCATCAATAAAAGCACCCGGCGGCAAGACGTCTTCAGGTTGCCCCATGGAAATGGCTTCAGGAGGCGATGATTTTAACTTGAGTACGTCAGAAAGCGGTTTATCAGCAGACATGTGATTCAAAAAGTCATTTAAAAATATGACTCAAAAGGGGAAACAGGACAAAGCCACGAGGGCTTTCTTTATTCTAACCTGCCCTTGCCATTTCGACGACAGGCCATTGGGTGACATTGGCGCGCTTGGTGGAGGAGGGGTTCTTTCATGGGTCTCTTTTTGCATGTGCGCCTTTTGGAGTAGCTCTTTTTTTGAAGAACTCTCGTTTTTTTTGAAGAACTCTCGTTTTATTGATATGCTTTACCTAATGATGAGTCCTACAGGCAGGAGTTGACACAGCATGCAAATTTCATCAGTTGGTACTAATTCCCCGGTTTCTTTTGGCCAAAGCCGTTCGGTAACTTTTGGCTGCCCAATCACCAGCTCCTCATCAAGGCAAGTTCCAACGTTTGGCTGTGAGCCCGTTACAGGCAGTTTTATGGCAGCTCATGGCGTTCATCTGTTGATGGGGGCTGCTGCTGGCGCTTTGGCAAGTGTGCTCACCAGTGCCGTGGTCTTTCGGGATAAACTGCGTGCGTTTTTCAGTCAAAAGCAGGGCTAGATGATGCAAGTGTCCACGGTAAGCCGTTTTGGATATTCCAATGGTGATTTAGGGGCTTCTGTGCCATTATTAACGCCCCAAGCGAGGGCGGTTCAGTTTGGTTTTTGCCCCTTATGTGTGGTTGGAGTCGCCGCCGCCGCCGTATCATCGGGTGGCCTTTTCGGCTGGCTGGCGTCTCGATTGGGCACTAAAGCAGGCGAACAGGCGGAATCAGCTGAGGCAAATTATGCAGGCGAAAGCCCTGCTGATAACAGTAATCTTAATCTAAACGCGTAAAGCAGATACCCGGGCACAAAACAGGGTGAGTTCTTAAAAGTCAAACTCTAAAAAGGCGAGCTATAAAGAGCCAAAACAAACGCACAGGCGTGTCTAAACCCCTTTTTTTGGTTGATGCCTTAACCGCAGCAGCCACTAAATAGTACTTGCTTAGCTAGAGTTGAAGGCTGTGCGCTTCCAAAGCTGACAGAATCTGACGGCGCGCCTGAAAACGTAACCGAACTGGAGCTCTGAGGCGCTGGCGCTTGTAGTGAAAACAACCCTGAGAATAAAGGGGAATTTGCAATTGCAGAAATCATACTATTACCCTTAACAATTACCTCTGGATATTAAAAATCTTAAAACCTGATTTCAGTATAGATCAAAAGTGTTCAGGAGAAACCCACTGAAAGTAATGGGTCAGACACTCCAGAAGCTCTCGCCCGAGTTCTGTTTTTGCAAGACGATGGCGACTTTTTTGGCAAGCTTCAACCGCAATGGTTAAAAATTCTGGGTTTTCGGGCAAAAACGCGTAGGGATGAATCCCCGCATGATTGTCTGTCGAAAACAACGCCTTGAGCTTTCCCCACCTCGTGGCATCGTGATGATGAAATCGCTCTGACATCGCTTGTTTCAGGCGCAGCAGCTGTTGGCGCGTATGGGCCGGCATATCAAAAATCACATCGGTTTGGGCGCCGGTTTCCAGCTGGCTGAGCAGATGCACGAAAACGTGTGACACCCCAGGCGATCGATCGCGAGACGTCTCGGCCCAGAGCGTAATAGGGTTAATCTGCACGTAGCCTGGATCAAAAAACGTTTCAGAAAACTGTGAGCAAAACTGAACGTGAAATCCGTGCGGTTGATCGCTAAGCAAACGCGCCAGTAAATCTGCCCGACCGTGCAGCAATTCATACACCTGGGCTGTAAACATAAAATGTAACGAGACGTCTTGACTGGGCACTTTTTGGCAATGGGTTGAAAAATAGTGCACTCTGAAAAAGCGAAACCGCTCCATCCAACTCAGCACAGCCGCATTATATCGGGCGAGGGCATCGGGATTTGTCCAAATCGCTCGACGAAACGCTAAGGCGGCATTCAAAAACGCGCTGGCTTTTGTTGGAAAATTGTCTTCTGAAAATGCCGCGTTGAATTTGCCACGTTGCGCTTGCGCGTGTCCGAAACAACTGGCAAACCAACCTTGTGCAAGGGTATTTGCAAACGTTTGCACCCGGTAGGGGTCTTTGAGGGTAAGCGCCTTGATGAACTGTCGGATAGCCTGCCGTGCATACCCAGAGGCCACCCCAGCTTCAAACTGAGAGATGTTGTGCACGGGCATGCCTTTGTTGTAACCCCAACGCGCTCGAAACATTCTCGACCATTACATAAGCCCGATCATCAAGTCAGCATTGTTCCTGAAAAAGGGTTCCACCATGGCGAAGGCGTTGAACTATGCTCAGAGGGCGGCCTCGATGATTGAAATGTATCTGCGCCAAAGGTGTTAAAGCCACTTAAAACACTTTGATTAATACACGCTCGCAAGGTGGAGGGGATCGTCGTTAACGGCAGTATCGAGAGTGAGCTCAGCATGCTGTTGAGTGTATCACTTCTATCCAAAAGCATCAAATCAGCTACGGTGTGGTGATGTCTGCTAGTTTAAGAGGGGCGAGCATTTGGGAGGCGTTTTCTCCTTGCGCAGCATTGGGTTTAGGCAGTAAAGCCACAGGCTGAACCCTCGGCTCATGGGCTGCCTCTTGCCCCATCATGGCCAAAAACTCATGAGCGGCTTCATCGCCCACCAGCTCAACCAACTGGCTATGTAGCAAAGGGCAGTCTCCTTCACGTTTCAGCTGTCGAACAATTTCGTCTGTTTGTGTTTTCAGAACCGCTAGTCTGGCATCCAGTTTCTTGTTGAGATGACGCATGTGCAGGCTGGTAGCGCCCAACGTTAAAACTGAAACCGCGCTGCCCACAACACCCAACACATTGGGGGCGATATTATCCTTGGGCAAATCTGCAGCTAGGTGGCCATGGTCATCTTGTTCAACCTCAAGATGTCCGCCTTGAGGCTGGCTCAGTGTGGTGATGCTTTGGGCCAAGGCAATAGCCGTCACGCTGCCAAAGCCTAACTGCATCAAGCCCTGAGTTCGCCCCAGCTTGCGCTGAAGGATTTGCACCTCTTCATCTTGATCAACGGCCAGCATCCAGAGCAGACGGCTCCACATACTTTTAAAGATTAAACCTTGAGCCCCAGATGCCGATTTCGATTTGCTGGAGGCCACCGCCGTCGTTGCGGCCAGCACTGAGCCGCCGCCACCCATGCCAGTGCTGCAGCCAGAGCATGC
>JAYKJM010000173.1:0-2721 GCA_035285385.1 Vampirovibrionales bacterium | reverse complement strand
CGCGACGAAACATCAGGTGAGGCCAGAATTTGCTGTCGTAATACCAGGCTGCCGCGTAAAAGGGCTGCAATCTGATAGGACAGAAACAAGGCATCTTGTTCTGAGGATTGCACCTTGGGGAAATCTGTCAACACCACCACATCGGGCAGCATTACCAGATGACAGGGAATGGGGTTGAAGCTCGGCAATCTACTCACTCCTCTAGGCGCTTGGGGTGAGGTTTGTGCGCGATCCGTTGTGATGATTGAAATTTGATGACTCAAGCGCTTGCAAATTGTAATCGATTTAGTGCAATCGCTTGACCCATCGGCAGGCTCGATTCATACTCGTTTTATACTAAAAGATAGTTGTGTGTGTTTTTCAACGTTCTTTTCATCGTTTTTTTTATATCTTACTTCTACAGGATTTTAATGCCCTATGGTTCTCTCAAAATCTCAAATCCAAGCCACCGTGGTTGAATTTGGTCAAAGTGAGCAAAACAGCGGAAATATTACGGTTCAAATTGCGTTGCTGACAGCACGTATCAAAGAACTGACCCAGCATCTGATAAAAAACCCGAAAGATTTTGCCTGCCGTCGTGGCCTGGTGAAGCTGGTTGGGGATCGTCGCCGTAAACTGCGCTATTTTAAACGTCAGACAACCCCTGAGGTCTACGCAGCCCTCTTGTCGCGTCTGGAATTGCGCAAGTAAAGAGATCGTCATTTCTAAAAAAGTACCCTCGCTCGCTATGATGCCCGGGTGAATTTGAATTGGCCTTAGTGTGTTCAGGTTTTGTGACGTGGATGGCTTCATTGCGAATTGAAACCGAACTTGAGACACTGCGCCGAAGTGATCGCTATCGTACGCTACAGTCTGGGGATCGCGTTATTGATGAGATGGGCGCCTGGATTTGCGTTAATGGTGTTCAGCTAGCCGATTTTTCAAGTAATGATAGCCTTGGGCTTTCTCAGCATAAGGTTTTAAAGCGTGCGGCCATTGATGCCATTGAGCAGTATGGCACTGGCGGTGCCTCTGCTCGCCTGATTGCAGGCTCCTCAAGGCTTTCAGAACGTTTGGAGGAGACGCTTGCCCAGTGGGAAGGGATGCCAGCAGCCAGGCTTTTTACCAGTGGCTATCAGCTCAATGTCGGCCTGTTGTCGGCGTTGGCACAGCCGTCGGATGTTTTTTTTCTGGATCGTCAGTGTCACGCCAGCCTGATTGACGGGGCGCGCGTGGCGGCTACAAATCGACATGTTTCTTTTAAGCGCTATCGGCATTTGGACATGCAGGATTTGACTCGATGCCTTGAAAAAACGCCCTGCACAGGCCAGCGCTGGATTGTTACAGAAAGCCTGTTCTCCATGTCAGGCGGCATTTCTGATTTATCTGCCGTGTGTGATGTGGCGGATGCCTTTGAGGGGCGCGTCATTGTGGATGAAGCTCATGCCTCGGGTGCCTACGGCTTGGCTCATCGTTGGAGTGGCCTTGTGGCCTCCCAAGGCGTCAGCGATCGGGTGGCATTGCAGGTGGGTACTGCGGGTAAGGCGCTTGGTAGCCATGGTGCTTGGGTGGCGGGCAGTCAGGATTTGATGGATTGGCTGAGCAATACCTGCCGCAGTTTTATATACACCACCGCGTTGCCGCCGGCCACTCTGGCGGCAACGCTGGCCGCCATTGATCTGCTGAAGACGCAAGATACTTTGCCGAGGCAATTACACGCCAATATTGACTATTTTTGGCAGCTGATGGCGGCCTGCCCCCAGGGTCATCCTGGGCTGAAGCCGCCGCCATCGCCTGAG
Organism: Vampirovibrionales bacterium; assembly: GCA_035285385.1. Taxonomy (GTDB): domain Bacteria; phylum Cyanobacteriota; class Vampirovibrionia; order Vampirovibrionales; family JAJTHC01; genus JAYKJM01. Next base: position 943 of record JAYKJM010000173.1, on the reverse strand, counting down.
GCACGGGCGCATATTATTGCGGTTGTGTTAGGAGACAATGCCAGCGCTCTCAAAGCCAGTGACGCGCTGCAGGCCGCTGGTTGCTACATTAGAGCCATTCGACCCCCGACGGTTCCAGAGGGAGAAGCCATGCTTCGCATTAGCCTTTCTGCAGCCCATTCGAAGGCTCAAATTGAGCGCTTGTGCGATGTGCTTCTGGAAATGCCGGCGCTTCTTCTAAAGTGATTTCAAAAAGCTTTTGGCTCAAGGCCTCTTGCTCTGCATAAGGCTTCATAGTTTTCCTGATCCACAGGAGGGTTAGAGCTTGAGGCTGGCAAGGGTGTGGGCTTTCCTAAGTGGAGCCAAAAAAGCGCCGGATTTTCCAGCACGGCGAGAACCGCGTTGGCAATCGTACTTGTTGTGAATGTTGTCTTGCTGCCTGGGGTTGTAAACGTTTGCACTGCGACTCTCTGGCCATTTTTTCCGCTGCAAGAAATACCCAAAGCGTGCAAAAGCTCATCTGGCTTTAGCGTGATCTCTTTTTGTCTACAAAAGTGATGTATCGTTTCGATTAATTGAGCCGCTTGCTTCAGTGAGTACTCATGCGGGGGACTATGGCAAAGTGCAATGGGCTTTAGAGGTGGCTTACTCTCCATCAAAGAAAGAGCAAATCTGTCGTTTGGGTCAGGTTGAGTGCTCGTTGTGTGGCCTGAATGATGAGTGTCTTGTTGTGCCTTAATTTCAGCTATTGATTTTTTTACTCTATTTAAAAGTGTTGTGTTAAGCGCACAAGGTTTTTTATCACATTCGTAAGCGGATTTTTGAGCTTAAGATATCGCCTAGGTAGTGTCGACATATAATTATTTCAAGATAATAAAAATACTGGCCAGATACACAAATGCCATGAAAGTGACGTCCAGTTTGTCGTAGCGGGTTGCAACGCGTCTGAATTGCTTGAGCTTGT
>JAYKJM010000172.1:0-3338 GCA_035285385.1 Vampirovibrionales bacterium | reverse complement strand
CCCTAGCGCGTGAGCCATACGTAAGACATACTAACACTAGCGATGTCTCTTGCCGAAACCCTCAACCCAGAAACCACGGCGGCTCAAGCACTCCAAAGCCTTGAGCCTCAGTTAAAGTCGCGCGGGTATTCGCCAGACATGCTCGATGAAAACCGCGCCATCCTTATCGAGTTTGGTAAAATCGCCTCCGGCTTGATGATTCAGGAGCCTGATCTGGAAATTCCAGGCTCTGACATCAAACTGGCATTTAATGATGCCATGGCTCGCCAGGTGGTTCTGCTGTTTATGGATGGCATTGAGCACGCCCTCTGCAAATGCGCCGAATACCACCTGGAAGGTGACATTAAGACCCAGCTGGTGCAAAATTTGGCGCAGCATGTCTATACCCACACCAAACAGCTTGTGGCTAGCACCATCGGGCAAGAGGCTACCCCTGACATTCAGTTTGGTATTGAGCAGCTGAAGGATTTTGTCCGAAATAGCTCAGAAACCACGCTCAGCTATTGTATGACCGAGTATGAGCGCACCGTCGGCCCGCTCCATCGCCAGTCAGACGCTCAGGCCGATGCTTTATCGGGTGCCTTGCACGCCGCTGCCGGTGATAGCCCCCAATCTGCCCAGCCTGAGGGAGCGCTTCTGTCAGCGGTTCAAAATACAACAATCGCAGAAGTGCCTTCAGAAGAGCCTCTTCTGGCAAATCAGGATGAAACCCCTGGTGAAATTTCAGATACCCCAGAAAATGCGTTAGCACCCGTTCAGCCTTCAGAAGCGCCTTCAGTCCCGCTTTATGCTGCCCCTGTCGTTTTGCAGCAGCCTGCCTATCCCCTGGCGGGGCACGAAAAACTGGGCGCACTGGCCTTAATGACAACCGTTTTGCCTGCCCCAGCCACGCAACAGCTGATAAACCAACTCAGTCGCGAGCAAGAAGCCACTCTGGAAAAGTTTCGCCAGGATCCCCTTCAGGCGGTCTCTCAAATGGATGTCAAACAGGTGACCCTGCAACTGAAAAGCTTGACCCAGAAACTTATTGAGACCATTACGTCATCACGAAAAAATCCTCAGCCACCGTTGCTGCAGTTGGCTCGGCTTTCTAAAAAGTATCCGAGCCCTCAGGTGCTTGCCACGGTAAGCGCCGAACGCCCGTGGGTTCAATGGACGGTTCAGCAGGCATTAAGAGCCAGTGCAACCGCTCAGCCCCTTGCAGATAGTGACATACAGAAACTCTCTACCAAAACGCAGATGGCGCTTGTTCAGTTTATTCAGGCGCAGCTGTGAGGTTAAAAGGGTAACGCTCAGTCAACCAAAAGCCCCCTGAATTTAAGATTCAAGAGGCTTTTTAAGAAGTTAGAGTGAACAGCTCGGTAAACACCGCAGCCGATGGCTATTTTTTATCGGTTTTGGCGGGCGGATTATTGGCTGCTGCTGCATTGAGTTTGGTCAGAACATCAGCCGTTAAATCAAGACCACCTTGAAAAACTGCCTGCTCAGTTAGAACGACATCAACGCCGCGTGTACTTGCTGCTTTTTGAACAGCTGTTTTAATGTCAGATTCTATAATTTTTTGCTGCTGCGCCGACCAATCACGGTATTCATTGACTTTGGTGTTCAGTTTTGAGCTGAGTTCTTTTTCAAGGGTTTCGTTGGCCACGGGGTTTTTACTGTTGGCCTTGCGGGTTTCTTCAATCTGTTTGACAAAATCAGCCTGAAGCTTTCTTAAATCGGCTTCTTTGACCTTCATGTCGGCCATAATGCCTTGCGCTTTGTCGTAGTCGGTAAAAACTTTTTCAAAGTTGACATACCCAATCATTTCCGCATGAACCAATGATGGAAACGCACAAACTGTGGCTAACAAAGACGAGGCTAGAATCATTCGCTTCTTCATCATGTTGGTTAAACTCCATTCAACCAGGCGGCAATAATAAACTTGAATAGTAAATTCTTATTGTTGAACTCAGGCATAAATCAGAATAGTGGAAAAGGCCTAAAGGTCTAAAAGTCAAAAGTGTTCACATCTGATGCAGACACAAATTTGAGACGTGAAAGAACAATTTGGGTTCCACGTGATTAAAAATGTTATACAAATTATACCAAAGCCCAAACTCCAGAAGCAACGGCTTCTTGCCGTGGCGCGTTTTATTGCGTGCTTGGGTAAAAGCTATTTAAATCACCGTTTTTATAGGGGCAGGGGGATTTCAAGCGTAAACTTGCCCAATTTGCCGTCTCGGAATAATTTTAATAACCGCTGAGCCGTCTGGACAACATCGGGTTCTCCGCCTGATGAAAGCCACAGCTTTGCTCTGGCAATGGTTTCCAGCGAGAGGGGCGCTTCTGGATCAATCGGGTGGCCAAACCAGTTTGAAAAAACGGCAGAATAACGCTGACACAAAAGCGTGACCAGGTATTGTGCGACATCTTCGGGCTTGACGACGGCTTCGCCCACGCTTCGAATCAGAGACAGCGGCTCATGGGCATCGAGCGCAACACCCGATAAGGGGTATAATCCGGGCGTGTCGAGTAAATCCACTTGAGGGTGCACACGCACCCAGCTGGACGTTCGCGTGACTCCTGCTTTGGAGGCTGTTCTGACTTTTTTAGCGCCAACCAGAGCATTAATTAAGGACGATTTTCCAACGTTTGGAACCCCAAACGCCATGGCGCGCGCGGGTCGTGGTTTTAGCCCCTGAAGGCTTTGCTTGGAGGCTTTGGCTTGATAAGCGTTTAAAATTCCAGAAAGAATAGCCGATTTGGCCGCCCCTTTGGGGTGTGTGGCTGAAATGCTCACCGTGGGGTGTTGGCGCTCAAAAAACCGAACCCACTGCACGGTCACATTGGCATCTGCCAGATCCGTTTTATTGAGCAATATCAAGACCGGTTTATTGCCCACAGCTTCTAGTAATCCTTGCGGGCAGGTTGCTCTGGGTGCTCTGGCATCCACGACCAACAGCACAACATCGAGTGTTTTGAGGCGTTCATCAAGCTGGCGGCGCCACTGGGCCATATGGCCTGGGTACCAGAGGGCTGAAGAGGTTTGATGGTCGGCTGTCATAAACTCCCTTGGGTTTTACTGGTGACAAAGCTCGACAAGCACATCAGCTCAACAAGCCCATCACGTTGAGTAAGTCGATTGCTATTTAATGGTATCTTAAATATAAATCTTACTGAAAAATTGTTTTCTCGAACCTGTTAGAACTTGTTATGTTGATAAGACTGGGTGTTTAGAATCTGCAAATGCCGCAATCCTATTGGCTTGTAAAAACTGAACCCTCTGAGTTTTCGTTTGATGATTTACTGCGCGATGGCGTTACCGTTTGGGATGGTGTTCGCAATCATCAGGCCAA
>JAYKJM010000171.1:0-4941 GCA_035285385.1 Vampirovibrionales bacterium | reverse complement strand
AGCAAATTGCGGGCTTCGGCGGCAAATTCCAGAGGCAATTCATTAAAAACCGCTGAACAAAATCCGTTGACAATGGTGGCGACGGCTTGCTCGGCATCAATGCCACGTTGCTGCATGTAAAACAGTTGCTCGTCACTCATTTTGCTGGTGGTGGCTTCGTGCTCAAGCTGCGCGGTGGGCGACTCTGCGACGATGTAGGGGTAGGTGTTGGCTTTGGATTTTTGGCCAATCAACATGCTGTCGCATTGTGTAAAGTTTCGTGAATAATCGGCATTTTTCTTGATGATGACCGCGCCGCGGTAACTGTTAGAGGAGGCGCCGGCAGAGATTCCTTTGGAGATGATGCGGCTTTTGGTGCGCTTGCCGAGGTGAATCATTTTGGTGCCGGTGTCGGCCTGCTGATGATGATTGGTGAGGGCTACGCTGTAGAATTCGCCCACTGAATCATCGCCTTGTAAAATGCAGCTGGGGTATTTCCAGGTAATGGCGGAGCCGGTTTCAACCTGCGTCCATGAAATGCGCGCGCGCGCGCCCGCACATTTGCCCCGCTTGGTAACAAAGTTGTAAATGCCGCCTTTGCCGGTTTGTGGGTCGCCGGCATACCAGTTTTGCACGGTGGAGTACTTGATATCGGCATCTTCGAGGGCAATCAGCTCAACGACGGCGGCGTGCAGCTGGTTGGTGCTGAATTTGGGGGCGGTGCAGCCTTCTAGATAACTCACTTTGGCACCCTTGTCGCAAATAATGAGGGTGCGTTCAAATTGGCCACTGCCTTCGGTATTGATGCGAAAGTAGGTTGAGAGATCCATGGGGCAGGTGACGCCCTCAGGCACGTAGACGAAGGAGCCATCGGAGAAGACGGCCGCATTGAGGGCGGCAAAGTAGTTGTCGGTGGTGGGGACGACCGAGCCGAGGTATTTTTGAATCAGTTCGGGGTGCTCGTGGACGGCTTCGCTGAAGGAGCAAAATATCACGCCATGACGGGCCAGATCGCGCTTGAAGGTGGTGGCAATGGAGACGCTGTCAAAGACGGCATCAATGGCGATTTTGTTGATTTTGTTGCCGTGCTCGTCCACTTCGGGCATGCCGTCGCTTGCCGAGACACCCAACAGGCGTTTTTGTTCGTTGAGCGGAATGCCGAGCTTTTCAAAGGTGCGCAACAGCTCAGGGTCAATATCGCTCATTGATTTTGGCTTGTTGTCAGCTGCGTCGGCACTTGCAGCGTCGCCTTGCGGGGCGTTGCTTGATTTTAGGCCAATTTTGTCATCGATGCTTTTGGGAGCCGCGTAATAGGAGATATCCTGGTAGTTGATGGGGGGGTAATGGACATCGGCCCAATTGGGGGGTGTCATGGTCAGCCACTGGCGGTAGGCGGCCAGACGAAAATCCAGCATAAAGGCCGGTTCATCTTTTTTAGCCGAAATGGCGCGGATGGTCGCCTCGTTGAGACCTTTGGGCAGCACCGCCGTTTCAATGTCGGAGGTGAAGCCGTAGGCGTAGGGCTGGCTGGTGAGGGTTTCAAGGGCAGACATAAAAGTAGGAGTGCATTCAGCAGAAGTGCGTTAGGTTTTTTAACTCAGCTCAAGGCAAAAAGTTGCGCGCTACATAAAAAGATACTGGTGTTAGTTTAATCCAAATGCACCTCGCGATGCTCGCAATGATCCAGACAATCTGTGGCCGGATGCTGCTCCACGCAAGGGGCGCAGACGGTACTCAGGACATGTAACCGTTTTGAAATATCTTGCCGCATGGTTTGCAGCTGCACCAGTTTTTGATCCAGCCCTTCTGCCTGCGCCTCAAGCCCCTTGAGGGTGTTTTGCATGCGATCCAGCCGCGTGCCAATGCGGGAGCAATCGGAGCTTTTGCCCAGCATGGCCACCACATCCTCCAGCGCGTAATTTAAATCTTGTAAGGCTAAAATGGCCTTAACCCGCTTGAGGGTTCTGGGGTGATAAAGACGATAGCGGCCATCCGTACGCTTGATAGGGGCAATCAGATCCAGCTCTTCGTAATATCGAAGCGTGCGCACCGTGACGTGAGCCACCTCTGCCAAAGCACCAATGGTCATCAGAGCCTGAGTAGGCTCCTGGTGTTTTGCAGACGCGACAGATTCAGAGGGGATCATATGGCTAGATGATACTTAACCCTCACGTCAACGTCAATGTTAGTGCGGCGGCTGATTGCAAAAATCGCCAGGGATGTAACCGAATTTTACAATTTTGAGTCATTTATCCGTGATTTGGTGGACAAGCCATGGTACCCGCCTACAGTTTGCAATGAAGGTGCCGACACATGAATCAAGGGACGAAGTCAGACAGTGACAAAGTTTGTTTTTCAGAATGATCTTGAAGTGCAGGGTGACATTTTAAGTCTGTAGCGTTGGTCAGAAAAATCTTGGGCAATTAAACAATAGCAAATCTGGGCAGAGCGTAGTCGCTCTATCCAGAAAATTGAGGCTGGAGTAACGCGTTCACACTCAACGGAGATTAGGCTCATTATGGCAGTTAATCCATTTGCGCAGGCAAAATTTGCTGTTCAAAGTGCGTCATCCTTGGCGTCGCTGGCGCCCACATCGGCTATTGCCCGGGCTTCTGGATTAAATCCTTTTGTCCTTAATGCCTCCGAGGTCGCTTCAAAGCCTCGGCCAGGGGTCAATGCCCCTTTGTTTGGTGGTCCCATGTTACTGGGTCGCTTGGATGGAAAAGATATTTACGCAGGCGGGCGGTTGTATGTGCAGGTGTAGTGCACACCATCAACAACGTTTGTTTCAAAGTGATTTATGCGCGCCATCACATTGATACCCCAGGCTGCTGTGCTTACAGTTGCAAAAGGCAATGGCTTGCTTCTCGGTAATGTCCAGCCTCTGAGGCCCTAAACCGGTGCCGGCATGAGAGCCATCACAAAAGGGCTGTTTGCCAGAGCGCCCGCATGCACACCAGTAGTAAACACCAGGATCCATTTCTAGGCGAACAGGGCGACGATCATAGATTTCAGGCGTGGCAGTCATCGGGTACAAGACCTCATGATTCAATAAGAAACAACTCATAATAATGACAATTTCTCTAGAATTTTATCGTAAATATTGCCCCATTCACGTCAGAAGCGCTCGTGTTTAAACCAATATTCTTAAAAACGATACATCTGGAGGACTTGTTTTTTCAAAAACATACGTATGATTCAAAAACAACCTTGATCGCGGTTGTCAGACATTGTGGCCCTTTGGGAGTCTTGCCATCAAATGCCCCCGCAAATCGTTGCTCTTCTTCAAAACCGACAAATAATGATGATTGCTGGCGGCAGCTTGCTGGTAGTCCTCATTTTGGCGGGTGTTTTGATTTTCAATACTCAGAATACCAATCCAGATGACAAAAAGCTGGATGCCACCCAACGAGCGTTGGCTACGGTTGATTCTTTGGGCAAGGCCATCGAGATTCAGGCGCTTTTGGCGCGAGAAGGTATTCGCACGGATCGCAAGGAAGCCGATGGCGGCAAAGCCACGGTTATTCTTGAAGAAGGCAGCACCCAATCTGACCGCGATGTGGCGCTGATTACCGTTGTGCAGTCGGGCTTGATGGATCGAAACATTGGCCTTGAAGCCTTTGATAAGGGCGATCTGACGGCATCTCGAGAAGAAAAACGCATTAAGCTTATTCGAGCCCAGCAAGGCGAGATGGCGCGTCTGATTCGAAAAATGAAGCCGATTGAAGATGCCTCCGTGACGCTTTCTTTGCCGGATCCTTCAATTTTTAGGCAAGGTCAGCAGGCGGTTTCCGCCTCCGTGCAGGTGACCTTGCCCGTAGGCAGTCGCCTTGAGCGCGATCAGGTCAAAAGTATCATCAATTTAATGGTTGGCAGTATCCAGAATTTAACCAGCGATCACGTGGCGTTGTCGGATACCAACGGCAACACCTATAACAGTATGGTGTCGGGGGGAATGGATTTTCAGGATCGCCTGGAAGAGCAAGATCAGTACATGAAGCAAAAGGTCGCCTCGCAATTGGATCGCCTGGTGGGGGCGGGGCATTTTGTGGTGACCGTTAGCACCCTCTTGCGTGAGGCTCCCGAAGACGTTTACACCGAAGTGTATGACCCTAACAAGGCGGCGGTTAGTACGCGGCAGCAATTTTCAGAAAAGCTCAACGCGTCGGGCTCAAAAAATCCGGCCAGTACCGGGGGGCTGGTGGCCGTTACCATGCCCAAGGCGCTTCAGGGCATGAGTGTTCGCTCAGGCACAAATACTGAAAGCAATCAGCGCGGTTATGAGCGCGGTGGGGTTGAAGAATCGTTTGCCAATTCTAAAACCGCTGCTATTACCCGCCGCATGCCTGGCATGATGGAAGAAGTCAGCATTGCCGTCACCCTCGATAGTGAGCGAACGGCCGCCCTGGGCATGAGCGAAGCTGAACTCAAAAACTTGATTGCCAAGGCCGCAAGTCCCAAGGTGCAGTCAGACAACGTGAGTATTGCCCGCATTCCGTTTTCAAATCCGTTGCCTTACAGCAAGGCTCAAACTGATGAAGATGCCAATACGTGGCCGGCATGGCTGGTTTGGACGGTGGGGATTTTGGTAGTTGCGGTGTTATGCGGTGCTGTCATCCGGATTTTATTGCCCTCTTCCCGCGCCAGCGATCACATTGGTAATTTGGAGGCGGGCATTCTGTCTCAGACGCAGCAGGAGTTAAACGCCTTGAAAGACATTACCCGTCAGCAACAATCCCAGCTGGAAGCCCAACAAAAGCAGTCTCAGGCGCTTCTTCAGCAACAGCAACCTGCCTTGCAGGCGGCTCAACCCGTGGCTCTGCCAGCGGTTTCTCAGGCCGACTGGCAGGAGCTTAATAACACGCTGCGCCAGTTGCAAAGCGCTTTCTTGGGCGCCAATCAGGATGAGTCTGTTGCTGCCGAGGCGCTTGGCCAATTACCACTGAACCGCTGGCTGGAGTC
>JAYKJM010000170.1:0-5207 GCA_035285385.1 Vampirovibrionales bacterium | reverse complement strand
AAGCCATCCAAAGCCAAAATCAGACGATCCGCTTCATCCAGACGCACATCTGACGCCTGAGACGGAAACAGTCGATTGGTAAGCATGGGCAAAAACACCACATCAAACTCTTGCCCCTTGGATTTATGCAAACTCATCGCCACAACCTGCGCACTCTGAGCCGCATCCTCCAGCAAAAACGATTTTTTACCACTGGGATGGCGACTCAACGCCTGCAGCCACGCCAAACTTCTGCTCAGCGCTCCGGCAGCAGGCTCCGCCTGGTGTAAATCCCGTTGTTGCTTCAGGGCGGCATGCAAATACTGCGCCGCCAAATAGGCATTGCTTTGATCCGACACACTGGCTCTCAACCAACGATCCGCCGCTTGCATCATCACCGCGCAAGCATCATTTCGAGCCGCCAACCGAAAGTCATCCAGCCAGTCAAAGCGCAACTGAAACCAAAACGCCCGCAACGACGGTGGCAAATCAATCTCCGCACAGGAGGGTAAAGCCACCCGAGGCCCTAGCGCCGCCATGGCCTCTTGCAGCTGCGCCCGCTCTTGATGAGTTAATTGAGCCGCATTCAACACATTCAACGAGCAGGCATGCGTCAACCACGCTTGCCAATGGTGCAGGGCAGCAGGCTGATTCAACACGGACAGCCACGCCGACATCAATCCCCAGACGGCTTGCTGAGGTAAGACATCGCTGAGCGAAAGAGCCTGAATGCCCGCCTGATGCAAAACGTGGGCAATACGGTCAGCATCCTGATTGCGGCGGGTTAAAACCGCAATTTTAGCCTCTGGGGTTTCTTCAAGACAAGCCTGAACCTGACGGGTGAGCCACTGCATCTCGTCATCCAGGGTATCGGCCGCATGGCAGGTTACAGGGTAAAGTAGCGCCGGATTTTGGCCGGCAACAGGGGCCATGGTAACGGGCAAAAAAGCTTCGGCCAATTCTGGTGCATGCTTTGGCGCCTCATAAAGCCAGTCATTGGCCAGCTGGATAATTTCCGGCGCACAACGACCACTGTGATCCATCGCAATGAGCCGATGCGCCTCTCGAATAAAACGGCGAAACACCTCCGGCTCTGCCGCCGTAAACGTCGTGAGAATAGACTGGTTGGTGTCGCCTGTTCGAATAAGATTTGGGCGCTCATCACAAGACAACAACCTGATAAAACGCTGCTCCAGCCGGGAAGAATCTTGCGCTTCATCTTCAAGAATGACGTCAAACTGGCTCTGATAATGCTTTCGAATCGTGGGATACGTCTCTAGAATATGAATCGCACCGAGTATTAGGTCTGTAAAATCAAGCCAGCCGCCTTCATCACGCATCAGCTGGTTAAAAGCCATGTAGGTTGGCAATAATTGTCGCAATCGCGCTGTTTCACGGCCAACAGGCAACGCCTCTAACATATTGGCTAACTGCGCCGGGGTCATCCCTAACGATTTGGCATGGTTGATGCCCTTAGCGGCAATTTTAGCCCAATGATCGATGTTGGTTTCCCCCTCGGGCAAGGTTTGACTGGCCGCCATCTGGAGTAATCGACTTCGCTCAGAATCATCAATAACCTGAATTTGCCCGGGCTCTAAGCCCAATAGCAACGCGTGCTCGTTGTCATTAAGAATTTTAAACGCCAAGCCATGAATCGTGGTGATGCAGGGTGTTTTTTGAGCCGAAAACCCTGCTTCAGCAAGTTTTTGCCGAATCCGTCGCAGCATCGTTTTGGCAGCACTCTCCATGTAGGTGAGCATCAAAATGCGCTCAGCAGGAATACCCTGTGGCCGCTCATCAAGCGAAGCCGCTTGCGACGGATGCGACGCAAGCCCTTGCGAAATTAACTTCAACACCAACGCCACGTTAACGTAGGTTTTACCCGCGCCCGGCACAGCCGTCAGCGCCATTGTGCCGCCAGAATACGCCAATGCTGGCGATTGATCTGCGCGCAACGACTGAAAGAAACTGTCTAGCTGCTCTTGATGAATCGTCGATGGCGCAGCGTCTGCTTTGCCCAGTGCACTCAAAAGTGGCCCGGGCTGGAGATCTCGCCCCGTATCATCCAGCGCACTGTCAACAATCCAGATTTTTTCGGTGGCCAGAAGCATGAGCGTGCGAGTCAAGTGGCCTGCCCGCTGATGGGTTAGCGACGTTTGCAAGGCTTCATCAAACCAGGGGCTTTGCTTGTCCGATGATGCCCCGACTGGCGCTTGAGCAGCAAGGGCATCCTGCCATTGAGGCTCCTGCGGGCTTTCAGTGCTCGTGGAGTGAGCTGTTTTAAAGAAGGCTGAATGAATCCAGGCGTTGTAAAGGGGCGCCGTGTCGGTTCTTGCCCAATTGACATCACCAGCATCCAGCCAAAAATACACCTTGCGCCGCGCTTCAAGATCAACGGCTTTTTGAGGTGTTGCAATTAGAATCGCTTCGGCATTGATGGCCTCGGGCGCCTCGGGATTATCCGCGATGAGCCCCTGCCCCAAACTGGCCGCCAATAGCCAACTGTGATCAAAATCTTCGCCGGCAGCAATCATACCCAGGGTTTGAAGTCGTTGATGAATTTCACGACGGGTTTCAAAACGATCAAACAAACGCTTGAGAGCGACAAATCGGGTTGTTTCAGTGGCTAAAGGAACAAAAACCTGATGAAACAAGCTAAAACGCTGGCTATTGAGAGATAAAGACCCTGCTTTTGATGCATAAGAGCTCATCTGGCCGCCAGCGATACTCGACTCGTCCTCTGACCCTTCAACCCATTGCTGAAACCGCCGGTAACTGGCCTTGGCTTCATCCACGCATATCTTCAAGGCGGACTCCTCTGGCCAGGGCAGCTCATCGAGGGCGGGCAGCCTGCCAGAGGCCAGAAACAGAGGTTGTAACACCCAAGCCGTCAAAGCCTGCGTCACCGACGATAACGCCACCGACCAGCCAAGCCCCCAGGTGCACAAAGCCGAGACCCCATCAGGCGTCAGGCTCAGATTTGGCCAGCGGGGCTTATTGGCAATGACCAACGCACTGATAAACGCCAGACACACCGGATCATCGCTTAAGCGCTGGGTGCCTGAAATGGTTTGAAACGGCAGCCCCGCCTGTGAAAGGCGATGTTGTAGCGGGTAAATGGTAAGCAGATCGGCTCGTGGCGTCACAATGGCAATATCGCCAGCAGAGAGCCTCGGATGCGCCGTGCTGGAGGAGGCCTCAGAGCGGGGATGCAAGAGGGTCTCAATGAGATGAACCGTTTGATCCCATTGATGAATCCGGGTGGGTGCCGTCACTTTTTGAATGGCCTCAGAATAAACCGTTTGGGTGGGATAGTCTCCTTGCCCCAGGGCTTGCCAGTTTTTTAACAACGCCTCAGCAGCCATGGCCATGGCATCCGAGCGATGAAGTTGGAGGTCTTGGACTGCTTTATCATCTAGGGCTTTGTCATCACGTGTTTTTTGGCCATCATCTGCCTCTGGCGGCTTCACCAGTGCCCTGAGTTTCATCCAATCGTAGGGATACGCATTTAAATAGCCGCGCCGCGAGCCGCCAGAGACATCCGCCGCAAGCGCCATGGCCTCCAGAGAAGGAGCTAGCCAGTGAATGAATGCTTGTTGGGCGGGAATGGTTTCATCCACATCATCTACCACCAATGCCGATAACGTTTGACGCAACCAACGTTGGGTCGGCCCTTGAGCAGCAAGCAAATGATGGAACACGTCGAGCTGTCTGGCCATATCCAAAACGCGCAACTTAGCGCTCAAGGCATCAAAGGCGGTTTCCATGGCATAGGTGCCCGCTTGGCAGCGCTCCTGAATCAGGTGGGATCGTCGCGCCATTTCGGCGCGACTCAAGCGATTTTCTGAGCGCAGGCGCACGCGGCGAATGAGCTGGCGCACCAGCGCCCCGGGCTCGCCCTTGAAGTCTGCAAACAGTGTTGCCCGATTCGCATCAAGCTTACGTTCGGGTGTGTTCAATAACAATGTCATCAGGTACTCGCTGTCTTCAAAGCCGCCGAGGGTGGGCATCAGAGCAATTAAACTGGATGCCTCTTCACTGGAGCCCTCCTCCTGAGCAGATGGGGGGCGGGCGCTATTGGCCAGCATTTTCTCGACTTCAGGCCACATTAAAAACAGCACATTGCGCACCCAGCCGGCGTAGGTATACACGTTGAGTTGACCGGTAGAGCGCCTCAGCTGAGCTAATAAGCGGGTTTCAAACGCTTGCTTTCGATGATGATTGGCGCAAAGCACCAAGATTTGCGAGGTTTTGAGCGCCCCTGAGTTGAGCGCGTCGGCCACCCACGCCACCAGATGGCCGGTTTTACCCGAGCCCAGAGGGCCTTCTAGAATGAGGCTAGAGGGGCGCACAGAAGGGGTCAAGGAGGCACCACCCACCAACGTTGAACCTTGCAAGAGGGACATAAAAATAAGGCTCTAAAGACTAGCGCAAACCATTTTACAGAACGTATGCGGATAGTTTAGAGCCTTTTGGCAAACTCGGCTATACGGCGTCAGCCCCGTTACGTTTTAGGTGTTTTTAGTTTTTCTTGGCGTAACTTTCCAAAGAACATCCTTGCGTTGCTTTGGATCTGACATGAGCGCTGTAAGCTCGCCCCCTGGATACTCAATGGCTTTTGCTGGTATTTGACTCATAAAGTGCCCTCCAAAGCCCATTTGCCTTCTTGGATCTGTCAAAGCCTCAACGAAACGCTGGGTCGCATCGTCAGCTTGGCTTCTACCCTCTGAAATTAAACTGTATGCTCCTGCTCGAGCAGCTGAATCATGTCTGCGTGCTAGTGATTCAAGGCTATTTCTTAAGTTTAAAACGAGGCTTTCAATCTGTTTCTTTTTACTGTTCTGTGAACTATCTGCTTGGATTTCATCATGATTCACCACTACAGTTGCAGGCTGATCGGTCACAATAGTGAATAACGCCCCAGGGGCATGCTCATCTCCACCGGGTACAATGGCAACGGGTTGATTTTTTCCAGCTATGGATCGAGCTTGTTCTTGCAACCTTGACCAGTTAAGGCCATACGGGCCTTCTAACTCATAACGATGAACAGGATACCGCGCCATGCCAAAACGCACAGCACAAGCGGGTCTTTGGCTAGTCAGGGGGGGGTATTTGAGTTTATATTCATAGTGATGTCTCCAGTAAAATCGAGGTCGTGAGCTACTTTTACATTTGTTTTTGACAAAATGGCATGGCCACACCCACATAAACACCCCTCAAGGTAAAAC
>JAYKJM010000169.1:0-11944 GCA_035285385.1 Vampirovibrionales bacterium | reverse complement strand
GCTTTTTTAAAAACATGAAAATGCGAGAAATCGGCACGCGCTTTGATATTTCACCATCTCGTACGTCACGCATTGTGCAATCTGGGCTGGATAAAATCAAAGCGGAATTGCTGCGCCGAGGCTATGCTGCCATTTAAGGGGCTTGCCGAAACAAATCACTATCTGTTTGTCAGAGGGGGGGCTCAATCCCTCCCTTTTGTCATTTCAACCATCGCTTGCGCAACGTCGCAAACCTGCGGCACAGGGTTCAGTTATTGCGATTTGTGACAAATGTGACATGGATGTCACATCCATAGGGCGATCACTAGCAACTTTTTTGCTTCACTGAACTTATTATGGCAGAAGCGAATCACACGCCAATCAAGCCAAGGGGTTCATGAACGCCCTGCGCTAATTTCATCCAGCTCACTCGGTTTGCCAGGATTATTTTGAGGCTCTTTTTTCAGGAAGGTTTTTATTTTTTATGGGCATGTCTCCAGTTGGTTTTAGTCCTTCACCCACATCATTGATGCCAAGCGTGGCGTTTGCTCCACAAGCTTCTGGCAGCCCGTCGGTTTTGCCTTTTGTTTTGCCCACTCAACCAAGTAGTGCCATGGCACCCGCGACGACGTCTGTCTCGCTGCCTCAATTACAACAACAACTGTCACAAATTTCTGCACAACTGACGCAAGTTATTGCCCAATTGCCAGCAGGCGCAGGGGCTGGCCTCGTTAATGCCCCTCAGGCAGCTCCGTTCGCTCCTATGGTAGGCTCCCAGCTTCCTATTGGGCTTTCTGCCAACAGCTTGAATCCCTTTGTGCCATCAGGCCCTGCCCTGGGCGCATTGCCATGGGCGCAAGGGGGCCAATTTAACGCGTTGGCCTAAGTAAGGCGCCGGGCGTCTTTAAAGCAAATATCTTTTCAAGTTCACTCTGTACAACTCTGTCTCTCCTGCTATTTTCGCCGTATGAGTTCTCTCCTTGCTCAGACGGCGATTTTTCTTACTTGGCATTATTTTAAACGGCAGCAATGAGTTGTTGGGTCGAGCGCAGTGCAGGAAAAGATTTTATGATGTGATATTGCGTGTCCCGCTGAGCCGCATCTCGGCCAGTGGCATGAATGAGTTTGCAGGCCTCCGCGACCGATTTGGGCTGATAGTTGATACCCGCTTCTGTGACGACACCTTCTTCGAGAATCAAGCCACCCAAATCATTGGCACCAAACCAGAGCGCTGTCTGACACAGTTTTTCACCTACGGTAAGCCACGAGCTTTGAATATTAGGTATGTTATCCAGCATCAAACGGCTGAGGGCAATCATTCGAAGAAAATCTTGGCCGGTGGTCACGCGAGGCAATTTTTCCAGTTTGGTGTTCGGCTTCTGCAAAGGCCACGGAATAAAGGCCGTAAATCCGCCGGTTTTTTCTTGCAGTTGATGAATTTGCATCAAATGATGCATCACATGTTCTGGGCGCTCAACGCTGCCATACATCATGGTGGCAGTTGTTTTGAGGCCTAGGGCATGGGCTTCTGCCATCACATGAAGCCAGCCTAGGGTATTGGTTTTTTTGGGGCTGATTTTATGGCGAACCTCATCGTGAAGAATTTCAGCGCCTCCCCCAGGGATAGAGTCCAGGCCGACATCGATAAGCGCCGCCAACACAGAGCGGATGGATTGGCCTGAGACGTGCGCCATGCCTTCAATTTCTGCGGGTGAGAAGCAGTGCAGGGTAAGGGTTGGGAAATCAGCGCGCAAGCGTTTAACCAAATCCAGATAATAACGTAACGGCAACGCCGGGTTCACCCCACCCTGCACCAACAGCTGGGTACCACCGGCATCTAAAAGCCCTTGTGCCTTGTGGGCAATAACGTCATAGGGCAGCACGTAAGCTTCGGCATCCCCCTCATGCCGATAAAAGGCACAGAAGAGGCAATCGACGTTGCAAACATTTGTGTAATTAACCGTTCGATCAATCACAAACGTGATTGGCGCGTTTAGGGCATGGTGCTTTGCTTTCTCAGCCTCTGCCATCAGCCCAAGCTCTAGAAGCGGGATGTTTTCAAAGGCTTCCTGTGCTTGTTCAACACTTAGCATAACAATCCTGGGGCAAGGAGAGCACTCAAAAAGTCAGGGAGGATAACCACCAAAACTACGCCGAGAAAACCGTATCACGGAAGGTTTCAAGACCTTTGAGCAATTGGGCATCGTCAGCATCGCTCAGTTTGTTGCCTTCGTTCAAGGTTGCTTCAATGGCAGAAAGGTTGCTCGAGAGGTATTCAAACCACTGGGTCTTGAAGATTTGGATTTTAGTGTTGTCCACCGCATCCAATACCCCTTTGTTGGCGGCCACCAGAATACTGACCTGCTGAGCGACACTCAAAGGCGAGTATTGCGGCTGCTTGAGCACTTCCATGAGTTTTTGGCCGCGTTTGAGTTGATCTTGCGTGGCTTTATCCAAGTCGCTTGCAAATTGCGCAAACGCTTCCAGCTCACGATATTGTGCCAAATCAAGGCGAAGCTTGCCCGCCACAGTTTTAATGGCTTTGGTTTGCGCGGCCCCACCAACGCGCGACACGGAAATGCCGGCGTTAATGGCCGGGCGAATACCGGCGTTAAACAAGTCGGCTTCCAAGAAGATTTGACCATCGGTAATGGAAATAACGTTGGTGGGCACGTAGGCCGACACATCGCCGGCTTGCGTCTCGATAATCGGCAATGCCGTCAGGCTGCCAGCCCCCAGCTCATCGCTAAGCTTGGCGGCTCTCTCCAGCAAGCGCGAGTGCAGATAAAACACGTCCCCAGGATAAGCTTCACGACCCGGAGGGCGACGCAATAGCAAACTCATAGCGCGATAGGCAACCGCGTGCTTGGACAAATCATCATACACGCATAACACGTGCTTGCCCTGCTGCATAAAATACTCACCCAAAGCAACGGCGCTAAAGGGAGCCAGGAATTGAACGGGCGCTGGGTCCGTTGCAGAAGCCATGACCACAATGGTGTAGGCCAGGGCGCCAGAATCTTCTAGGCGTTTGATAATTTGAGCCACTGAACTGGTTTTTTGACCAATGGCGCAATAAATACAAATGACGCCACTGTCCTTCTGGTTCAGGATTGTGTCAATGGCGATAGCGGTTTTTCCTGTCTGACGATCGCCAATAATCAGCTCGCGTTGCCCCCGGCCAATCGGAATCATGGCGTCAATAGCCGTAATACCGGTCTGAAGTGGCTGATGAACGGACTTGCGCTGAATAATGCCGGGTGCTTTCTGTTCGATAGCTTTAAATTCCGTGGTTTGAATGGAACCCTTGCCATCCAGCGGCACACCCAAAGGGGTTACCACACGGCCAATCATGGCGTCTCCCACCGGGATGGAAGCAATGCGCCCCGTTGAGCGCACGGTTTGACCTTCGCGAATATTCAGATAGTCGTCTAGCAACACAACGCCGACGTTGTCTTCCTCAAGGTTGAGCACCATGCCCTTGGTTTGGTGACCATCGTCAAACTCAACCAGCTCGCCAGCCATGGCGCCGCGCAAGCCGTAGAGGCGGGCAATACCATCTCCTACTTCCAGAACGGTTCCAACCGAGGAGACCGACAGTTCAGTGGAAACGGAGGCCAGTTGCTGTTGAATCACAGCGCTAATTTCAGCGGCATTCACGGGAGCCATGGGGCAATATCCTCAAAAAAGATGTTCGTAAAAAAAGAAATTCGTAAAGCGTAACGATCTCAAAAATAAAAAACTCAATACGGCATTTGCAAGCATTGAACTTTATTGTAAGCATTCAAGCGCCAATGAAAAGAACTTCATCGCAAATGCTGCTAAAAAATCTTTGGCTAAAAAGCTGTCAGATTTTATGGGCTTGATTGACCCGATGCACTCATCGCCGTATTTAAAACCCCCAATGCGTAGGAAAAACTTGCCGTGGGGGCAATGGATGCGGCGTTGTCCACACAGCGAATGGCGGCATCGCGATAACTGGGCAAGGGATTTTTCATGCGACCCGTCCCTAGCATGGGGCCGCTAACCAGCAAACCTGCAATCAAATCACCTGGGCGTCTCACCAGGGCATGACAAGGCGTTCTAACGGCCGCTGGCCATTGGGGCCAGCGCAGGCGATCATCTGGGGTGGGCATGGTTAAAAAAGCCTGTCCTAAAACGTTTTCTCCAAGGGTTTCGTTGGCGGTAGCAACAAGCGCATCACGATAGGCGCTTTGATTCGTCAGACGCCAGGCTTCAGCTACCCACACAGACAGGTTGGCGCGATCGGAAATGTTGGCCGCACTTCTTTGTGCGAGGTACTGACCTCTTAAAGCTTCTAAAAATGCTGTTTTGGCTTGATTTCGTGTGCTATTGGTGCCAGATTGTGCCCATGCCGTCCAGCCAAGCCAGGCCGGGCTAGAAAGATCGCTAGGGGTGGCAAGGCTTAGGTGAGTTTCAATCCATTTGGTGTACAAGGGTTCCTGGGTGACGAGGGCTAACATCATGGCCGCCCAAGTCGTTTCAGATAGCGGGGCTTCATTTTGTCGGCTTAACCACTGCCAGCCTCGCTGAGCCGCTAATAAACATCTGACGGCAAGGGCTTCGTTTTTTGGCTTGAGTTGCCTGGCACCTTCTGCCAGTACAGCCGTTGCTATGGCGGTACTCAAGGCACTTGGAGGTTGCAAAACCCTTGCAGAAAAATTATCTTGCCCGTTCGATGGCAGGCTGATGACCCCAGCGTAAACGCTACCATTGCTGGCCTGCATGGCCATTAGCCATTCAAGGCCATAGGTTGCCTCAACCAAAATGTTACTCAAGCGACCAGATTCATCGCGAAGTGTCCCTGGGGGGTAGTTCAAGCTCAGAGACTCTATTGCGCGCGGGTTTTGAGCCGACAGGCGCAATAGCATGGCCGTGACCCAGGCGTTGTTTTTTACGGTTTTGCGATCATCGGCACCGCCATCAACCCAGCCGCCAACGGCATCGAAGAGGGCGCTTTGATCGGGCAAGAGAGCATCTTGCATTTGAATGGCGCCTCGAATAGTGCCCGTTTTTTCATCAATCACCGGTTGGCCACTTCGGCTCATGTAAATACTGCGCAACGCCCACGTCATGGGTGCCCAAAGCGCCGATTCCGTAATGTCAAGCGGAATATCCAGGGTTAACGAGGGCACGCTATTAACCACAGAGTCTGGAGAGGGTGCGATGAGCCCACTTTTTACCAGAGAATCTGTCAAAAGGTTTGCCCGCGTGGGGGTGTTTTCAATTCGAAGGACATACTGCCCCACTGACGTATAGCCACTAAGGTCAATCTGCCATGCGCCGCCACCCAGCGCTTTAATTTCAGGCGCAAAGACAGGAGCCCCTTTTTTGGCCAAGGCCCTTCGCCAGTCTCGCTTTTCAGGGTCAAGTAATAGTGCACCAGGCTGCTTGCCAGCAGGCATTGGCAAGCCTGTTAAAATGATTTTTTTGTCTGAATTGGGCAGATAACCGGCCTGGTTGCGCTGAATGGTCACGTTTGAAATTACTTCTGCCAAGGCAGAAAGAGGCAGCACACTGATGAAAACACAGAGTGTAAAAAATAGCCGCAGGTTCTGATTTAAAATCCACATGCCTATAGCTCTACGCGGAAAGCAACGGATTTTCAATGCCCCCGAGGCCTCCATCCCGTTGTAAATTATCCAGGCTCGCTAAAAC
This sequence comes from Vampirovibrionales bacterium, assembly GCA_035285385.1. Classification (GTDB taxonomy): domain Bacteria; phylum Cyanobacteriota; class Vampirovibrionia; order Vampirovibrionales; family JAJTHC01; genus JAYKJM01. The sequence goes on along the minus strand of JAYKJM010000169.1, from coordinate 6,286 downwards.
CCATTGCGGGCAGAGTGCTTGAAGACATTGCATAAATGCGGCGTGATTTGACGGCCATCGGCATTGCTTTTTAAAGCAGGGCTGACACTCGAGGCTGGTATTTAACACCACATGGGGGTGAGTTTGAGAAGGGTAGGGCCCAGTTCGACCTGCTGCGGTTGGCCCATAGAGACCGATAATTTGTGGCCTGCCTGTTGCGTGGGCAACGGCGGCGGCCATGTGCAAGGGGGCACTGTCTGGGCCAATGAAAACATCGCCGTGGGGTAAAATTTGCCATAAATCAGACCATCGGGTCTTTCCTGTCCAATCCAGAAGCAAGCCTGGACTCGCTTGAGCCGTTCGCTTGCTGGAGGGCGTTTCAACCAAGACATCTTTTTCAATGGCTTGGCAGAGAGCGCGATCAGCGGGGCCGCCCAAAATAGCCACCGGATGGCCTTTCGCCAGTAAACCCTTTAAAAGGGTTTGCCAGTGCTCGGGCGGCCATTGCTTGCTTGCCCAGCGGGTAGCAGGGGCTATCATAACCAGCGCTTTGCCCGTCAGAGACTCATGGCAGCGTAACGCCTCCAGCTCTGACTTTAAATTGTTTTCAAGCCAACAGGGCTGCTCAGGCAGTGGAAAGGTGGGGAAAGCCTTGTTTGGCAAGGCAGCCATGCCAAGAGCGCTCATCGTTTGATGCGCGGCATCGACATAGCAATCTACCACATGTCGGCCGCCGTCACGGAGATTAATGGCCGGCAGCTTGTCTGTGTAAAAAATATCGGCACATTCTCGGGTACGGGCAAAGCCAAATCGACGTGGGATGTGAGCCATTGCCGGCAAAAAAGCGCTTTTGAATAGGCCTTGAACGTCCAGGCAGGCATCGTAGTTGTTTTGCGCTAACTCCTGAGTCAACGCCTTCAGAATTTTAAATAAAGACCACCACGTTTTTGGTGTTTTGAGCGTCTGTTTAATGGCTTTTCCTGGAAAGATATGAAGCGCGTCTATGGCCGCAATGCCTTTTAATAAGTCGGCGGCAGACTCATCGACCAACCAGCCAATCATTGCATCAGGGCATCGTGCTTTAAGTGCCGCAATCACGGGCAGGGTGGTGACAACGTCACCATGAGCACTCAGGCGGGCAATAAGAATTCGGGGGGGATTCATGAGAATTTCTTTGTAACACAGTGTAAAAAAATATTTTACACGCCGAGAGTGCTTTTAAGCGATTCTGCGCGGAGGCGATCTTGGGGGCGGCTTTAAAAATTGTTATAATAAATATAAAATGATAATTTTGGAAACGATACAAAAAATAATGTGTTGCTGACTTTTTTGTTCGTGATGGTCGCCCATGTACGTTGAAGATGGTGTGGTCCGCATTGAGCCAGATGATCAATGTGCTACGTGCCAGTATTTTCTCAAGGGGGTCTCGTGTCCACTGATTGAGGCCTTGGGTGTGGGCATTGTGAGCCTTGAAATTGAAGTCAGCGTCACCAATTGTGGCTTTTATAAAGAGTTTAAGCGGCATTTGCAAGTTATTAAAACGGAAGCACCCGAGCCCGAAACGCCAAGTGATGGCGGACAAAAAAGTGCGGGGAAAAAAACTGTGAAACGCGCCAAAAAACTTTAAATCGCCATCATGCTGTCAATGCAGCGGCGAGCGGCCACCGCCATGTCATCTGGTATGGTAATTTCTGCCACCTCCCCCAATAGCGCTTTATGAATATTTTCTAGACGCGTCAGTTTCATGTTGGGGCAAATGGCGGCAGCTCGAGTCGGTGTCATAAACAGTTTGTCAGGGCAATCCTGAGAGAGCCGCTGGGCTACCCCATCTTCGGTACAGACAATATAAACGCGCCTGTCTGTGGATTTGGCGTGCTGCACAATGGCTGTCGTACTGCCTATAAAATCTGCCATATCAATGATGGGTTGGTCGCATTCTGGGTGCACCAGCACCATGGCATCCGGGTATTGCTGCTTGAGTTTAATCACATCTTCAGGATCCATGCGAAGATGCGTTGGACAGAAGCCGTCGTAACAAATCAGCTCGACGTCATCAATACCGCGTTTTGGCAGCTGATGCTGGACGTAGCGCCCCAGATTTTTGTCGGGTACAAACAACAGTTGTTTTACGCCCGTTGTTTTGACGACATATTCCACCACGTCCACAGCGTTGGCGCTGGTGCAGCAATAATCGGACTCCGCTTTGACCTCAGCGGAGGTGTTGACATAAGCCACAACAGGCAATCCAGGGTGGGCTATCTTGAATTGGCGCAAGTCGTCGCGGGTAATCATATCGGCCATCGGGCAGCCCGCATTGGGATTGGCCAAATAGACGGTTTTTTGCGGGGAAAGTAATTTGGCGGTTTCAGCCATAAAATGTACACCACAAAAAATGATGACATCGGCAGAGGTTTCAGCTGCCAGGCGGCTTAATCCTAACGAATCGCCGCGGTAATCTGCCACATCCTGCACTTCCAGACGTTCGTAGAGGTGAGCAATAATGACCGCGTTCCGTTGTCGCTTCAGCCGCTGTATGTCAGACATCAACTGTTGCTTGCGTTCAATGGCTGCCGGTGACGGCGAGAGCTTAACAGGGGCAGAAGGGGTTGGCGTGGGGGTCATGAAAGGATCTCTAAAAAACGGATGGTTCAACTGCTTCAGAGTGCGTGTGGTGTCATCATAGCGTGCTTTTTATACGGTGCATTTTGCATTATTGCGGATCCACGTAACGATACCGTTGCCCGTTGAAATTTTGCATGTGGGTGACCCCGGGTTGTTGATCATCTGCGGGTAAAACGTATTGCGGCCCAACAGGAATTTTACCCCCGCCACCCGGGGCATCAATCACAAAGGTGGGAATGCAATAACCACTCAAATGCCCACGAAGCTTTGCCATCAGATCGATGCCGGTTTGCACCGGTGTGCGAAAATGCGCCGTGCCCTGCACGGGATCACACTGATAGAGATAGTAGGGTCTGACACGCAAATTGACAATCTTGCGCATCAGCTGTTTGAGGGTCTCCACAGAGTCGTTGACGCCTTTGAGCAAAACCGTTTGACTAAAGGTCATCACCCCGGCGTCGGCCAATTTGTTACAGGCGCTTTCAACTTCGGGTGTTATTTCATCTGGGTGCAAAAAGTGAATACTCATATACATTGGGGCGTACCGCTTGAGCATGGCCACAAATTTATCTGTGATGCGCTGTGGCATTACCACCGGAATTTTAGAGCCAATTCTGACCAAATCAATATGTGGAATTTGCTTAAGCCTTGCAATAATGGCTTCAAGTTTTTCATCTGACATGACAAGGGGGTCACCACCCGAAATCAGGACATCGTGAATCTCAACATGCGCCTCCAAATAGGCATAAGCGGCTTCAAGATCCACCTCGTGCTCACCACTGCCAACCAGTCGGCTGCGGGTGCAATAGCGGCAATAGACAGAGCAGGTTTCATTCACCAGCAATAACACACGATCCGGATAGCGATGCACCAAGCCCGGCACGACCATGTTGCCGTCTTCGCCACAGGGATCCACCATTTCCTCAGCTGTAGTGGTAAATTCAGCCAGTCGAGGCACAATGGTTTTTCGAATCGCATCGTTTGGGTCTGTCGGATTGACCAGACTTAAATAATAGGGGGTGACGGCAAACGGTAAATTTTTACCGCCAGCCTGAAAGGCTTTTTCTTCCTCCGGTGTTAATGCCAGCCACGCCTTGAGCCCCTCGAGGGTTTTAATGCGATGACGAAACTGAAATTTCCAGTCGTGCCAGTCTGGGTGCGCGCTTGATAGGGGACGCTCAGCTGAAGGGTCGTGTAGAATCTCTTGATCTGGTTGAGGACTAAGGCTATTCAGAAGGCTGGGTGCAAAAACGCTGGGCATCACAAACACAAACCACCATCAACAAAATAAAAACTGGCAAAGGGCATTATGACCGTGCCTCTGAGATTTGGCAAGTTAAAGAATTCTTAAAGGTAACGTATCCGCCAAATTTCTTGCAATTTTTTTAACCTGATGTTTGAAACATGGTTCAAACGGCTCTGAATCGCTCAGGCGCTTTGCCTTATGATCCAGAGCCATCGTATTTGTTTGAGTTGGTTGTCATTAAGCGGCCAAACTTCCCATTAATAATGGAATCATGCCGTTGAGAAGTTTGACGGCCTCCTCTGGGTTTAACGGGCCCCAGCGATCCGTGTCTTCTTTCAGCTCGCGCCAAATGGTGTTGAAATCCGATACCTTGACAGCGCGCTTGGAAATAACCACATCGCCCGAGTAGAGCACTTGCACGTAGAGTAGGCTGCGTTCTGTCAGGTTGGAAATTAACAGACTGTAGCGCTCGGTGGGCGGCAGGCCGTGCTGGTAACAATCAATTACCAAATCCACAAGTTGAACACTGTTGTATCGAATTTGTGCCTCTGGCTGCACGAGTTGCCCCTCAGAGAGCCGTCGACGCAGCATGGTTATAATTTCTGGCCAGACCCTTGGTGTCTGGATGCTTTGCGTTAACGATGACACAGGCCGGGATGGATGACTATGCTGCTCGACGGCTGATCGATCATTTGGTTGAAAAGCTTCATTCGAAAATGACTTGCCCATAACGATGTTCTCCCCCTTCTCAATTGGTCAGTATGACGATACCCCTTTTTTATTGTTCATTGCGATAGATTCGCACTCATTTTGATGTCACGTGATTCTCTTCAGTTCATATATCATCAGTTTGGATAAGGAAACCTCTTGCGCTGACCTGTTATGACAAGCCAGTTCAATGTTGCCCTCCGTAGATGCTTTCCCCCTCATTGCAGTTACACTAAAATAAAAACAACGGGCAAGTGACAATTGCGTTGTCAGCACCATGATTTAGATTTTCTTTTGAAAGTGAGGGTGGTTATGATGTGGCGAACCCTTCGATATGGCTTTCTCTGGTTAACGACAGTTTGGTTGGCCGTTAATTTGCCGCTAAATTCGGTTTTGGCTGCCATTGTGACAGGAATCATCACCTACGAAGACGCCAAAGAGCAAGAGAAAGGCCAAGTCGATTGGTATCAATGGTATTTAGAGGCACGCGCCTATATTGCAAGCCATGGCGGTTTGGCTTGCTCCGTGGGAACATCTATTGTGTTTAGTAAATCTGGCCAGCTGCGTGCTCTTAGCGAGGATCCAGATTGTCAGATGTCGGTTCAGTTCAAGTATTTTCCAATTCCCGAGGCTTCAAAATTGCCTTCTATTATCTTGCCTGTGCGCTCACATCGCTTGCCTGCCGCCGCCCCCGAGGAGTTGAATCAGTTTTTGGGCGGTTCATACTAAATAAGCTGCCAAGTGCCACGCAATGTTAATAATGTTAATTATTGTTGTGATGAGTGTTCGAGCGTTTCTATGCCTTGTCAATCCAAACATAAACTAGAGAGTGCCAGTGCGCGTCAGCAAGGTAAGATGCGTCTGATGGCCTGGCCCGCCGTGGCTAATTGGCACGCTCGCCCAGAGCAATATTGCGATTATCGCCTGGATGGACAACACCCTGCCGGCTGGGTGCGCGCCAAACAATATGCCAACGGCACGCTGTTTTTGGAGGCAGAAACCCCGCTGGCCATGGCGGCTCTTGAAGAGATTCTTCAGTTGCGCGGCCATGCTCCCACGTCTTCAAGCACTCTTAGCATGCCGACTCAAGCCATACGTGAAGCCAAACATGGGGCTTTAACGCCAAATTTGTCGGGCATTGTTATTGGGCAGGATGAATCAGGCAAAGGGGATTATTTTGGTCCACTGGTGGTGGCCTCTTGTCGTGTGCGCCCCGAGCAAATCCGAATGTTGCAGGAGAAGGGCGTTAGCGATTGCAAACAGCTCAGTGATGCCAAAGTGCGAGAACTGGCCAATTGGCTGCCCACAGCACTGGGCAAGGAGGCCATGGCTGTCACGCGCTTGAGCCCAAGGCTTTATAATCAGCTTTATGCCCGATTCGGCAATCTCAACACGCTGTTGGCGTGGGTGCATGGTCGAACGCTTGAGAGATTGTTAGGGCATCAAAAAGTGGCTTCCCTCAGCGCGCTGACGTGCGTGATTGATCAGTTTGCAAGCAATCAGAGCGTGATCACCCGGCAGCTTCGGCCACTCGGCAAGCAAATTGCGATTCATCAGCAACCGCGCGCAGAGTCGATTCCGGCTGTGGCAGCTGCAAGTATTTTGGCGCGAGCGGCTTTTCTGGAGGGCCTTGACGCCTTGAGCCGCCAAGTGGGAGTTGCCTTGCACCCGGGGGCAGGCGCGCCGACCATGGCTTCTGCGAAAAAACTGGCCCAAAGGTTTGATGCGCGT
>JAYKJM010000168.1:0-3497 GCA_035285385.1 Vampirovibrionales bacterium | reverse complement strand
CCAGCTTCAGAATTCAGTTTTGTAACAGCAAGCTTTGGTTGCCGCAAGAATCGGCGATAGGCTTGCGTGAGTATGGCTGCTGCCTCCTGAGGATTTAGTCCGGAGAGGCGAATGCTCTGTATTAATGGCAAGTTTAAAGTCCCCTCAGCCGAAAGGGTTAGCGCCTCAAACGAGAGATCTGGCTCTCCCCACACCGTCACCCGTAGACGATCGCCTGGCATGAGCAAGCAAAAACGCGCCTCTGGGGCAGATACCTCCAAATATAGTTCTGACATCGCCATGTTTGATTCAATCAGCTGCGTTAAACCAGTCGAGGTCTCGGCCGGGGGAACATCGGCAAACGCAAGCGCAACAGGGAAAATCACCCACACGCTGGCCAGCCAAAGCGCCCGCCCTTTAACGGGTGTGATTTCCAAACAAGCCCGTTTAGCCCAGCCGCACATCAATGACCCCCTGCAAATATAACCCTTCTGCCTGTGCCCAACGCTGCCACTGGCTAAAATGTCGAGGCTCAATCGGCGTATGCCAACGGGTCTTATCTCGCCGCGTGGCCACCAGCACCACATCTTCACAAGGCCAACCCAACGAAGACACCCGATTAAACCCAGTTTTCTGGGGTGAGAGCTCCACGCTCATCCCCTCCTGCGAGGCGCTCAGTAACGTATAGGCATAGGCCGAAGGCCACGGGGGAGTCGGCCAAGGCTGAACATGATCCTGCTGAGACGAAACCCCGTGTAAAAGGTTCCAGTTGGCGTACTGCCACCACTGCCAGCCAGAATCTTCTGATTTAAAGCCCGACAAGGGTGCCCGAACACTGTGATCGTCAACGTTTACCCCCGGCCCATCAATCAATAACGTACTCAATCCGCGACTGGCCCATTTTAAGCCAATTTGACGGCTCAGCAAGCCAACTGAGTACGGCTGAAGAGCGTCATCATCCAGACTTAACCCCAATAACAAAAGAGACCGCCCTGATGATTGACGCGCCTTTACCCTCAGCCAGTCTGACAAATGTATCGCGGTATCTGCAGGTATCAAATGTCGACGGGGTTTGAGTGAAAAAACAAAGTCGTTGGCCGATACTGTCGCCCGCTCATCAGCCCGTATGGAGGCCGTCGGCAACATACTCTGCGACTGATTTTTCTGACGTTTTGGACGCCAATTCAACGCCATGGCTAGTGCCAAAGAAAGCACACCAGGGGTCAGGCCAAGCCTTGAGGCATGCTCACTGGGTAGCGGCGTGCGCGCATGGCTCAAAATAATCAGTTTGCCTGCCGGATGAGCCGATTGTTGGACTGTGTCAAGCGCGTGCATCAGCCGCTGATGCGATAGATCCATCCGGCTCAAGCGCTGCTCCATGTTATTAAGCCGTTGTGTCCATAGAGTCATGGACAGCGAAATGGGCAGCTTTATCCACCCTTGAGACGCCATTGGTAACGCCCTTGGTGACGATGCCTTTGACGCATCTGAAGCCTGATAAGAGGTCTGAAGGACTTTGATTCGCTCTTGAGACTGAATCACCAAGGGGTGAGCGGCTGTATAGCGAGACAACAAATTTTGCAAAGTCTGCTGTTCGGCTTGCAAGGCTTTCAAGGCAGGATTTATCGAAGCGACATACACCTGAGTAGGCAGCGTCACAACCGCTTGAAGGGAGTCGCCTTGAGAGCGCTCACCTGAGGCGTTGATACGCACGGCAGGCTTGTGGAATTCTGCCGTGACATGCGTCAAATCTCCAGAAAACTGAGTGGATAGCATTTTATGGGCATGAGTCCTGTTCCAGCCCCTCACCCAGCGTGTCATAGTGGGCAACAGGCGTTGCGATTCAGACTGATTTATCCCAATGGCCGTCAATACGATCGAACGCTTGGAGTTGGGCGCCTGGTCATCTTGAAGTATCTTGGCAGAAGGCGTTTCTTGGGTGGTCACAACAACCGTCGAGCGCCCCAAGCGAATCGTCTGCGGAATATCTGCGCATGTGCCCTCACACATAGCCTTCACGCGAACCCGCCATGGCATGTAGGAGGCCAAAGGCCCTGGAAGCCACTGTCCAATCAGAAGCCCCACACCCAACCCTGCAAAAATCAGCGAGAGAACTTGTCGCACCGCCAATACTTCCCCTAAATGACTTCGCTTCTGATGGTTATCTGATGGTTTTCGTTTGATTCTGGTCTGTGTCAGTCATCATTGCATCAAAAAATCTTGCAAATGACGTCCTTTGTTGGCGGGATAGGCGCAAAATTTCCATCACATACAGGAGCAGGCTGGTCATTTTTACAGAAATGAGTACCATTATCATCAGCAGGGCGTCAGTTTGATCTGCTTTTGGATGACACGAATCTGGAGTGCTAAACGCATGGCTTTTGATTTAAATTTCTACGGCACCGAACTGCCAAGTACAGAAGATACTGGCAAAAAACCACTGCCAGACTATTGTCACAAGTGCGGTCGATGCTGTAAAAGTGCGACAACGTACTTCAACAACGCCAAACTCCACGAAATGGCTGCCAACGGTGATGAAGACGCCATTGCCTTTCTGGAAATCTTCACCCCGTTTGACAGTATTGAAGAAGCGCGCGCCGCGGTACCCGAACAAATTGAGCAGGTCTTAAAAGTGGTCGATTCTCGAGCGGATATGACGCTGGAAGACATCACGTTTTATCACTGCAAGTATGTCTCGGCGGAAGGCTTGTGTGGCATTTACGAGCATCGGCCGCGCTTCTGTCGAGAGGCCCCTGGCAATGGCTGGTCAGCAATGCCACCCGGCTGCGGCTTTGAAGGCTGGCAGTTCTGGGAGCGCGAGAAACATAAAAAAATGGTTCGCGATCTCAAGACCTCTGCCTACACCATGGAAGCACTGTCGCCAGATGGCAAAACCCATCCGACCCGACCCGACACCACCATTGCAGAACTCAACGACATGGTGGCGCAAAAAATCAAGCCCTGGAAGCCCTACGGCGCGGATCACTGGTAAAAAAATCATGCCTGACAACGCTCCCCAAATGGGCTTAGCCCAAGAGGTTGAAAGCCTCCTGAAAATGCCGCAATCGCTTTGTAAGCAGCGGGGCATTTGTTGCCGCGTGGCCACATTCAAAGAGCTGATGGATGAAGCCAGCATTCGTCGCATAGCCGAAACCGATCATGGCACCCTATTGGGTGACATGGCTCGAGATTTTATCAGCATTTTTGAAGCCTTCCCCTCTGAAGCAGCCGTGCGAGAGGTGGCAGACGGCTTTGTAGACCGTGTGCGACAGCGCGCCGCTGAAATGAGCAAAGACCCTGATAAGGTCGGGTTTTTTAGCTGCCGATTTGTTCAAGAAGATGGCCGCTGCGGCGTGCATGAAGACCGTCCAACAGGCTGTCGGACGTATCCTTTTCCGCATGAGCGCACGTTGTATCATCCCGGGTGTGGCTTTGAGGCGCAAGGGCAACAAAACTGGGCGCGCATTTCAGACATTTTGACCTCCCTGGGGATGGATCCAGCCACATTGTAAGTTTTT
>JAYKJM010000167.1:0-2635 GCA_035285385.1 Vampirovibrionales bacterium | reverse complement strand
TACGCGGCGGTGCAGCTCAAGTTGTCTGCGTTTCGTCATGTGACAGGCTCGGTTTATGTCAACACCTCCCAAATGCCCCATGAGGTATCGGCTGAGCTGCCTGCTGCCGCCTGTTTTTAGAAAAAACCCCTTACCCTCTGCGCTCTGAGCACCAGTTTAAAATGTAATCGCCCTGCTGTTGAACCCAGAGGCTGGCTTCTGACGGCGTTGGCCATTGATCCACCGCCGTCCATGTGATGGCCGTGTTTGGGCGAAACCACGTGCGTTGCCGCCGAGCATATTGTTGAATGTTTAAAATTGTTTTTGAAAGCGCCTCTTCCAGCGGCCACCCTGTCTGCACGTGGCGAATCAGCTCGGGGTAGCCATGGCTAATGCGAAGCCCTGGGGCATCAGGGCCATAATGATTTAGTAACTGCCGCACTTCAGTGAGCCACCCCTCTTCCATCATGGCATGCACCCTGCTTGCAATACGGCGCCTGAGCCACTCAGGATCAGAGGTGCTTAGACCCAGCCAGAGTGTTTTATAACGGGCTGGCTCTGGCGACTTTGCTCGAAAGCTGGAGGCTTTTTTGCCAGTGGTATGAATAATTTCGAGGGCTCGGATGATTCTGAGCAAATCCGTGTCATACAGCGCGCAAGCGCGCTCTGGATCAAGCGTTTTAAGGCGTTCATAGAGCATCAAGACGCCTTTCTCGCTGGCCTCTTTGGTTAATGCCTCACGAAAAGCAGCATCAGGGGGTACCGGCGGCACCAGTGAGGGATTTTGCAAAAGTGCTTTTATATAAAATCCTGTGCCCCCCACCACAATGGGTAAAATACCCAGCCCATGGCAGGCGGCAATCTCACGTGTGGCATCTTCCTGGTACCGTGCCACACTGTAGGCCTCATCCGGCATGACCATATCAATCAGATGATGCGGCACTTGCTGGCGCTCTAAAGGTGAGGGTTTGGCCGTGCCGATGTTTACGTGGCGATAAACCAGTCGAGAGTCTGCAGAGATAATGGCACAGGCTTGCCCGAGTGTTTGAAGACGCTTGGCCAATTGAATACTCAGGGTTGTTTTGCCAATGGCCGTCGGTCCGCTGAGAATGACCACCGGCTTCAAGATGTCATGTTTTAAAGCGTCATGGTTTGGAGGGTGATGCACAGAACTCATACTGGGTAGTCAAGGCATAAGGGTGTTTATGAATGCACGTGCGCGGCGGATTTCTGTTAAGATGGTTGTATCAAGTGAATGGCTGCGTTTATAAAAAACACAACAATGCTTGCCCTTGAAAAATATTGATTCAAAAAATATTGATTCAAAAAATATGGATTCAAAAACATTTGGTGAAAGACAATTATTTTATCCGATAAATCTGACCTCCGTGAGAGAATTCCCCTCGCTTCCATGACTTTTTCTATAAACTCCTTAATCCCCAAAGCTATTCTGGGTCTTTTCGATGCTGATTTAAATACCGTTAAACCGTTTACACTGGAGGCATCAGGTAGCGCTCGTCCAAAATTTGAATGGGATCGCTATATTCCGTTTGTGTCCATGCACGCCGGCTGTCTTTTGGCGCTTTGGGGTGGGGTGAGTTGGAGTGCGGTCTTTTTGGCCGTTGCCCTTTACTGGATTCGCATGTTTGCCATTACAGGATTTTATCATCGTTATTTTTCGCACCGGACGTTTCAAACCTCTCGTGTGATGCAATTTTTATTTGCAATTTTGGGGCTTACCTCCCTGCAGCGAGGCCCCTTGTGGTGGGCGTCTCATCATCGCTTTCATCATCAGCACGTGGACACTGAAAAAGACCTCCATTCTCCTCGCCATTTTGGCTTCTGGTGGTCGCACATGGGGTGGATGACGGTTAGTACGAATTTGTCGACCGATTATCAACGAGTGCCAGATTTTTTGAAATTTCCCGAGCTGGTGTTTCTCAATCGCTTTGACTGGGTTGTCCCCTTGTTGTATTTTGTGGCGCTTTATGGCCTTGGAGAGCTTCTGGCACTCTGGATGCCAGAACTCAAGACCAATGGCGTTCAATTTTTAGCCTGGGGAGGCTTCATCAGTACCGTGGCGTTGTTGCATGCCACCTTGACGATCAATTCACTCTCTCATGTGTATGGCTCGCAGCGCTACAAAACAGGTGATGATAGCCGGAACAACTGGTTTTTGGCCATCTTGACCATGGGTGAAGGCTGGCACAATAATCATCACCGCTACCCGGGCAGTGTCCGTCAAGGATTTTTCTGGCAAGAGTGGGATCCGACTTATTATATTTTGTGGCTTATGAATAAACTGGGTCTGGTCTGGGATTTGCATCCGGTGCCGGTGAGCCTGTTAAAAGAAGGTCAGCTTCAGGCATACAAGCCAGAGGGTCGACTTGGCCAAAAGCTTCAAAAGCCGCTCACGTCTCCTCATCCGCAGATTGCTTTGTCTTCATTCTAGAGTGGGTTCACACAATGACAACGTCCCCTCTTGAAATTGCAATTGTGGGCAGCGGGATCGCGGGTCTCTCGGCAGCCTATCGCTTGCATCAAGCGTTGGGTGATAAGGTAGCACTCACCATTCTGGAGCAGCATGAGACCCTCGGCGGCCATACCTGCACCGTGGATATTCAGGATGCTTCTGGCCGCACACTGGCCATTGATA
>JAYKJM010000166.1:0-3200 GCA_035285385.1 Vampirovibrionales bacterium | reverse complement strand
TATGCGGGCGGGCTATGGCGATAAATTGCGAGGCTTTTTAAGCCAGCAAAGCCGCTTGCGCCAACTGATTGATTTTGGCGATTTACCTGTGTTTCAGGGTGTGGCGGCTTACCCGCTGATTGTGATTGCTAACAAGCAACGCCCGCAAATCCAGGCACCCCATACCGTGCAAACCTTGACGGCCACTACGGTAGATTGCCTGCAAGACCTTGAGGCCTATATTGAAACCAACGCCCACCGGATACCGTCCAGCCAGTTAGGCAGTTCGGAATGGCAGTTTGCCGCTGATGGGGGCAGCCTGCAAGCCAAGATAGCCATCAAAAGCACCCCATTAAAAACCGTGGTGGACGGCAAAATTTACTATGGGATTAAAACAGGCTTTAACAAGGCCTTTGTGATTGACGAAGCCACCCGCATCCGCCTGATTGCCGAAGACCCCAAGGCCGCCGAGGTGATTAAGCCGTATCTGGAGGGTGAAGACATCGGACGATATCAGGTTATCGATCCAAAAAAATACGTGATTTTAATTCCGAAAGGATGGACGAATCAAAATAGGGGGAAAAGTGAGGCTGAACAATTCATTTCACGTGAGTTGACTGGTATTTATCAGCATCTTCAAAAGACAGAAGAGTTACGAAGATACGGAAAAATTAAGGCGAAAGGGAGAGGGCTTTATCACCGTGACGATCAAGGAGATTACTGGTGGGAATTAAGGGCATGTGCCTACTATCCTGATTTTGAAAAACCTAAAATCACTTGGGGTAATTTGGCGACAAAAGCTAGCTTTGCATTTGATGATCAAGCTTTTTTTGTGAATGCCCCTGCCTGTATTATTCCAATTGATGACTTATGCTTATTGGCACTTATGAACTCTCAAGTTAGCTCATTTTCATTATTGAAAGATGCTGCTGAACGGCAAAATGGCTATTTTGAGCAAAAGCCTGTTTACGTTGAAAAACTCCCGATCCCCAACCTGAATGACGGGCAAAAGGCGCATCTGGCCGAATGGGCGCAACGCCTGATGGACTTGCACAAAGAAGTAGACACCCCTACCCGCCAAAACAATATTGCCGAGCTGGAGCGCAACATCAACCAGCTTCTGTATGCGTTTTATGACCTCACCCCCGATGAAATCGCCACTATCGAAGGGGCAGGCCAATGACCTATTTTTGCCTCTGCAAAGCCGTTTATGACCATGCTATGATGGGATTGAGGTAATCGATGAGCACGCAATCCACCTATCCAAAACTCCCTAAGGCTCCAATTGAAGAGGCGATTATCAGCCTGACTATCGGCAAGCAAAAACACGCTGGCTTTCGTCTTGAAACGCGCTCAGCTCATGAATGAGGAAGATATCCATTGAAGCACTCAAGGGACGGTTGTCACGGGTTCTTAGGGTAAACCCCTTTGTTTCGTGGACACCAAACAGTTATTTTCTATACATAAGCAGTTTTTATGTATAGAAAATGCATTTTTTTATATATGTTTTAAAAACGTGTGAAATTTTTCACAAGTCCTGTGCGTTTCGTAGTAACTCAAACAGCGGGTTGTTAATATAGTAACTGTCTCGTCCCAGTTTCAGCTTGGTCATCAGCGTCAGCCGCACCATTTCATCCAGATATCGGGTGGCGGTCAGCCGGGTCACACCCAGCTCTCGCTCGACAAAGGCGATTTTGGTGTAAGGGTGGTTAAACAGCGTATTCAGTAAGTCCTGGCTGTAAATTTTGGGAATCTCTTGCCGAAGGGTCTGCTTGGTATGCTGCATCAGCCTGCGAATGCTATGAATCAGCCGAATCGTCTGGAATGCAGTGGTTTCCACGCCGTCCAGTAGGTATAAAATCCAATCTTGCCAGCCTGTTTCGCCTTCTAATCGAGCCGCTTGCAATAATCGATAGTAGTCTGTGCGGTTCTGGTTGATATATCGCGATAAATAGAGCACCGGGGTGTCCAGCAATCCGGATTTCACCAGATACAGAATATTGAGAATGCGTCCCGTGCGGCCATTACCATCATAAAACGGGTGAATACTCTCAAACTGGTGATGAATCACGGCCATCCTGATCAAGGGATCCCAGTCACAGAGGGCTTCATCGTTGATAAACTGCTCCAGATTTCCCATCAACGCAATAATTTGATCGGGATTTTGCGGCGGGGTGTAAACGGTTTCCCCGGTTTGTTGATTCAGCAAGGCCGTTCCGGGCAGTTTGCGAAACCCCGCCCGGTTTTCTTCCAGATGCGCCTGAATATCCAGCAAATCGTTATTGGTGAGCAAACCGGTTTCTTTGACGCGTTGGTAGCCAGTTTTGAGGGCGGTGGCGTAATTATAGACTTCCTTGGCGGCGGTGCTGACAAATTGGCGGGCAAAGGCATCGCTTCGGTATAAATCATCGTGGGTGGTAATGATGTTCTCAATCGCGGAACTATCTTTAGCCTCTTGAAGGGTCAGGGTGTTAATAAGAATCGCTTCGTTGGGAATCAACTCAGCCACACCCTTGAGTTCAGCCAACGCGCCACGTGCCTTGGCTAGCTTCTTCAGAACAGCCTGGGTCTCCAGATCAAAATCCAGGGGCAATAAAGGCAAAGAGGGTTCCATTAAGGGCATAACGTAAATCCCATTTTTTCAGATGATGGACTTCGGGCTCTTCGGAATTGTTGAGGGCCACTGGCTAAAACTTCTTTCTGTTTTTATGAAAAGACCCGCACTGGTGCGCTAGTGGAGTTCCACAAGAAGCGTTGCGGGTATATTTTCATGCATTCTAGCCTAAAATGACATCATAAAGAACATTTCTGTAATAAGCAGTTTGACTTGTCCCACAGATTCCGAAAGATTCTCAGAAAAACTGCACAAAAAGCGCACAGGGATTGCTAGAATCACTCAAGTCGAATAAGCTAGAAATCAAAGTAGTCATGCATTTCGACGATTTCTAAAACGCCTGAATCGCACGACTGAAAATCCCCGTGTCGCTGGTTCGATTCCGGCAGGTGGCACCACCCAACCATTAAGCCAGATAAGCCTTTGAGCGATTCAGGATTTTTGAGAGAGTGCCCAAAACTACCAGAGCAAACGGCACAATGAATCCCTGAAAATCCCTAATTTTCCAAGGCTTTCCAGCGGCTTCTCCAAAAAACTGAACAAAATCTGCACAAAAAATACACAGACTTGGGGATCGATAATGTGCAGGCCTCACAGTGCAATACGC
>JAYKJM010000165.1:0-7445 GCA_035285385.1 Vampirovibrionales bacterium | reverse complement strand
AATGCTTTCAAGGATGAGTTAGCCGATTTCCAGCCGTCTCTCTCTGCTTTTTGAAGGAATCAGGCTGGGTAATTTACAGGAAGGAGTCACCTCGACCATGCCTATCGTCGTCAACACCAACGTCGGGTCACTGAACGCTCAGCGTCAGCTCACCAATAATACCAACGCTCTTAATAAATCCCTCGAGCGGCTAGCATCAGGTTTCAGGATTAACAAGGCCAGTGATGATGCTGCAGGGTTGCAGATTTCTGAAAACTTGCGCTCCCAGGTTCGTGGTTCTAAAAAAGCGCTGGATAACGTTCAGGATGGCGTCAACGTACTGAATATCATGGATGGCACGATGTCCTCCATTACCAATAACCTGCAACGGATGCGAGAGCTCACGGTTCAGGCCAGTAACGACACCAACAGTGCCACGCAGCGCTCGGCCATTGAAGGAGAGCTCGACGAGCTGGCCAATGAAATCACTCGACTGACCGATGCTACCCAGTTTAACGGTGTGGATTTGTTCAACTCGAGCTTGTCTGGGTTTAAAATCCACGTGGGGCCTAATAATTCGTCCACCAATGACGTCATTGATCTCGATACCGGCAATGTCTTTGACGACATTGGCGCCTCAAACCTGCAAGTGGATGATGCCAACGTTGTGGTGGATAGCAACGCCAACGCCCTGGCGACCCTCGGTAAAATTGACTCCGCCCTAAGTACCGTCAACACCCGCCGAGCCACTTTAGGTGCCCTCACCAACCGTTTGGAAGGCACCGCAAGTAACCTGATGGTGTCGGTTGAAAACCTGTCGGCCTCCGAGTCCAAAATTCGTAACGTGGATGTGGCTGCAGAGAGTGCGGAGATGATTCGCAACCAGATTCTGCAATCGGCATCGGCCACGGTGTTGAGTCAGGCCAATCAGGGGCCTCAGCTGGCCTTGTCCTTGCTCAGGGGGTAAAGTTCCTGATGCCCCTTTTGGGGCTTTAAAAGCACTTTAATCGTAATGCAGCGCAATCTTTTAACCACAACGAAGTTCCGACCAGCCTACACAGAGTGGGGTCTGACGCATCCGTCAGTACCCCTTTTCCTTTTTTTTGATGTGTTTTAAATCAGGATTTTATCTGTCAGATAATCTGGCCAATTGGGCGCTATTCCGTTAAAGTCCGTTTATGGGCTTCGTGCTCAGGTAATATAAACCATGACTTATCTACACGTGCTTGATTTGGAGATTTTTGAAGAATGCCCCACGCTTTGTCCCCAGACCTTTGCCCCGCCTCGACGCCATTTATTTGTCCGCAGTTGACGGCAGAAGAATTGGCCACCTTGCCAGAGCTCTGGATAACGGAGCGCTATAAGGGCAGCTCCTTTGGCCTGCAGGTCAAGAATACGGTCTATCAGGCGCAATCTAAATGGCAGCGCATTGACATTGTTGACTCCGTTCGCTTTGGACGGACGCTGTTACTGGATGGGATGATGATGACCACCGCGCTGGATGAGTTTATTTATCACGAACTCATTACCCATCTGCCCCTGATGACGCTTGCCAGCAAGGGGATTTCACCAAAACGCGTCCTGGTGGTGGGCGGTGGTGACGGGGGCACCATTCGCGAGGTTTTGAAATATCCGGACATTGAAGAAGCCGTTTTGTGCGAACTGGATGAAGCCGTGGTGCGAGCCTGTCAGGCGCACATGCCCGAGTGGGCAGCCTGCCTAGACGATTCGCGCGTAACGTTGAATTTTGGTGATGCCGCGCAAACCGTGCGTCAATATCAGGATGCCTTTGATGTGATTCTGGTGGATTCAACCGATCCTGTGGGACCAGGAGAAGTACTTTTTAACGAGGCGTTCTATACTGCCGTAAAAAACGCCTTAAAGCCGCATGGCATTATGACGGCGCAAACAGAATCGCCCTTGCTGGAGCCCGAAATTTTTAACATGATTCAACGTCGCATCAAATCTGTCTTTGACTTTAGCCAGCCCGTCGTGTCGGCCGTGCCCAGTTATCCGGGTGCTATCTGGAGCTGGACGCTTGCCAGCCGTGAAGATGTTTCTGCGCCTCAGCAGTTACCACCCTGGAGCGAGGCCATCCTGAATACCTGCCGCTACTATACACTGGAGCTTCATCGCGGTCTGCTTAACGGCTTGCCCAACTACGTCAAAACCTTGTGTGCGGCTTGAGCGTTGCTTTTTAATGACATGCGCTTTTTAATTGCACGCGTTTCGTGTAGGCTGAAGCATGTTTTAAATATGGTAAAAGGTTTTGCCAAATATTGAGGTCTTTATTTGTTTTGAATGGAGTTTAAATTTATGTCTACCCAAGCGGCGCCCGAAAAATCTGGCACTTCAGCCCTGGTCAAAACGCCAATTACCGTCGCCCACGGTGATGGCATCGGGCCGGAAATCATGGCCGCCACGCTCAAGATTTTGGAAGCGGCAGGCGCGGCTCTTGAGATTGAAACCATCGAAATTGGGGAAAAAGTCTATGAGCGTGGGTTGACCGCCGGCATTGAAGAAAGCGCCTGGGAAAGCCTGCGTCGCACCAAGGTTTTTCTGAAAGCGCCCATTACCACCCCTCAAGGAGGCGGCTTCAAGAGCCTTAATGTGACCGTTCGCAAGACTCTGGGGCTATTTTCCAATGTGCGCCCTTGTGTGAGCTATCACCCATTTGTCGAAACCAAGCACCCGGTTATGGACATCGTGATTGTCCGCGAGAATGAAGAAGATCTCTATGCCGGTATTGAGCATCGTCAAACGCCGGAAGTGTATCAGTGCCTCAAGCTGATAACTCAGCCCGGCAGCGAAAAAATTATCCGTTATGCCTTTGAATACGCCAAGCGCAACGGACGCAAAAAAGTCACCTGCTTCAGTAAAGACAACATCATGAAGCTGACAGATGGCCTGTTTCATAAAACGTTTGATGATGTGGCCAAAGAATACCCCGACATTGAAAATGAACATTGGATTGTCGATATTGGTGCCGCCAAAATGGCGGATTCTCCAGAAGTTTTTGATGTCATTGTGATGCCAAATCTGTATGGCGATATTTTGTCAGACGTGGCCGCCCAAATCACAGGTTCGGTTGGGTTGGCAGGTTCAGCCAATATTGGCGATTCGGTCTCCATGTTTGAGGCGATTCATGGTTCTGCCCCACGTCGCGCAGGTCAGGATTTGGCCAACCCATCCGGTCTGCTTTTAGGAGCCATCATGATGCTGGTTCATATTGGTCAAAATGAGGTGGCAACCAATGTCCATAACGCCTGGCTGAAAACCATGGAAGATGGCATCCATACCTATGACATTTATCGCCAAGGGGTGAGCCATCAAAAAGTGGGTACAAAGGCGTTTGCGGAGGCTGTCATTGCCCGATTAGGCCAAAAGCCTTCAACGCTAAAGCCGGTTAGCTATGCGGCCTCCAGCACCATTGCCCCCTTTACCAAAGAAAGCTGGGAGCCTCGGCTCATCAAGGCAGAGCCTGTCAAAACCACTATCGGGGTGGATGTTTTTGTGCAATGGCAAGGTCACAAACAGGGACAAGCCGACGATGTGCTGGCTGAAAAATTGAAAGCCGCCTGTGTTGATGAGCTCTCTTTGCAAGTTATTACCAACCGGGGTGTCAAAGTTTGGCCGGGTGGCTTTCCAGAAACCTTCAGAACCGACCACTGGCGTTGCCGTTTCCTGAGCGAGAATAATCAACCCGTTAGCCATGCAAATATTGCGCTATTGCTGGCAAAACTAGCCGATGCGGGTGTCGATTTTATTAAAACCGAGAATCTTTGCCTGTTTGACGGTGAAAAAGGCTTTTCGCTGGCACAGGGTCAGTAATCTGTTCTCGTTTAGAGCGATCCAATTAAATGAGGGGGGCGCATTTGCCCCTCTTTGATTTAGCAGAAGGTTTTTTAGAACCGATGATTAAGCCGCAATTAGCCACCTGTCCTACCGAGCCGCCTCAAAGTGTTTTCAATACGCCTGAAAAGAATTTGCAGAGCGTTGATTACCCTGCAATTGAGCGATGGCTTCAAGCTCAGAATTTGTATCCTGCCTCCGAGGCCTCTCCACTGCCGTGGCAACTAGCCGCAGAGCCCTTTCAGCTGACAGAGGAATTGACTCAAAAAATAGAAGCGCTTGGCCCTGTTTTACATCGCTTTGTCAAGGCGCAATGGCAGATCTATCGTGAGAGCGTCAACGATCAAGCCCCTGGCTGGATTGCCAACTTGCTGGATCAAGGTAAACCCGATGCCCTGATTCAACTGAGCCGCATGAATCGCTTTAAGCAGGCCATTCCTTTGGTGTTACGCCCCGATTTATTGATTGGAGAAGATGGCCAACTCACCCTGTGTGAGCTGGACAGCATCCCTGGTGGCATTGGCTTAACAGCCGCGCTGACCGTTGCTTATCAGCACCTTGGTTTTCAGGTGCTTGACGGCAATCATGGCACATCCATGGTGGCAAGCTTTTCGGATTTACTGGCCTCTCAGGCGCCTGTGAATCATCAAGGGGTGTTTCACGTGGCCATCGTTGTTTCTGATGAAGCAAACGATTATCGGCCTGAAATGCACTGGCTGAGTGCTCAAATAAATACCTTAAGGCCAGAAAAACTACGCACTCACGTGATACACCCCAAACAGCTGCTGTTGATGGGTAATCGATTAATGGCCACCCTGAGCGATGGTTCCCATTGGCCGATTGATGGCATTTATCGTTTTTTTGAGCTGTTTGATCTACCCAACATTGCCAACAATGAGCTCATTCAGTTTGCGCTCAAAAAGGGCTGGATTGTGCTTACGCCCCCCTTTAAGCCCCAGCTGGAAGAAAAACTCTGGCTTGCCTTGTTGCATCATCCGGCACTGAGCAGTCTTTGGGTCAAGCATTTGGGGCAAAGAGATTTTGAAACGTTACTGGCGATGACGCCTCAGGGATGGGTTGTTGATCCAACGCCGCTGCCGCCTCAAGGCGTCATTGCTGGACTCAGGCAAAGTAATGGCGATGCCTTGCAAGACTTTCGGCAACTGGCAGCCTTCACGCAAAAGCAGCGTGAGCTGGTATTGAAACCGTCAGGATTTTCACCGTTGGCGTGGGGCAGCCGCGGGGTGACTATCGGCCATGATGTCTCACAATCAGACTGGCAGGCCGCCATTGAGACGGCACTGCAAATGTTTTCAACAACGCCCTATATCCTTCAAAAATTTCGTCCAGCGGTTCCTGTTGCCCTTGCCCACGTAGATACCAACGGTACGATTCAAACCACGCCGCGTCGGGTGCGCTTGTGTCCGTATTATTTTGTTATAGAGAGCCGCGTGGCGTGGGTAGGGGCTTTGGCCACGGGCTGCCCTATCGATAAAAAGCGTATTCATGGCATGAGCACCGCTATGCTGGCACCGACGGCGGCGCGATTTTAACACCAGCAGACGCTGCGGGCACTCGGAGAAGTCTCTTTGAGAGATCCGTTTTCAGGATGATTTTTCATGAAAAGTACGCCCGCAACAGGTTGAGATTCTGGGCGTTTTCATGCAGATTGGTGTAAAATGAAGCAAGTTTTTTCATCACTAGTTTTTCGTCATTCGATTTTTAAATCTGGGCCAATGCCAGGAGATTAGACACATTATGACCACCGCTGCGACGCCACTTCCGTATAGCCCCGGTCTTGAAGGTGTGATTGCTGGGCCCACCAGCATCTCCAAGGTAGACTCGCAACGATGTAGTCTTGTCTACCGTGGCTACGATGTTCAGGCGCTGGTTGAAGCGGCCACCTATGAAGAAATTGCCTACCTGTTGTTTCATGGCGAATTGCCCAATCAAACGGCGCTGTCGACCTTCAGGCAATTGCTGGCCTCTCATCGTGAATTGCCGCCCCCGGTGCTTGCTGCCATTCAAAGCTTCCCCAAAACGGTTCACCCCATGGATGCCTTGCGTGCGGCTACCGCGTTGATGGCTTTGCATGATGCAGACGTTGAAGACAATTCACCAGAAGCCAACCTGCGCAAGGCTATTCGGTTGACGGCACAATTCCCAACAGCGATTGCCGCCTATTACCGCGCCAGTGCAGATAAATCTTATATTGCCCCCAGCTCAAGCCCAGACGTGAGCCATGCCGAGAATTTCTTGCGCATGATGAGTGGTGAAAGCCCGACGCCGCTGTCGGTTAAAGTGTTTGACATGACGCTTATCTGCTATGCCGAGCATGGTTTTAACGCATCAACATTTGCGGCTCGTGTGACGGCCTCAACCGAATCAGACCTGCATTCGGCTGTTATTTCAGCCATTGGCGCGCTGAAGGGGCCTTTGCACGGCGGTGCCAACGAAGAAGCCATGAAGATGCTTTTGGAAGTGGGCACGGTTGAAAAAGCCCGCACCTGGATGGAAACCGCTCTGGCTGAAAAGCGAAAAATCATGGGGTTTGGGCATCGCGAATACAAATTTGGCGACCCCCGTGCCCGTATTCTCAAGCGCGTGGGTAAAGATTTGGGCGAGCAGCTTGGCCAACCCCACTGGGATGCCATGGCCGCGGCGCTGGAAGAGGTCATGCTGGCCGAAAAAAGCATTCACCCCAACGTGGATTTTCCAACGGCCTACATTTACTACATGCTCGGTTTACCGATTCCTGTCTACACGCCCATTTTTGCCCTGGCGCGCATTGCCGGCTGGTCGGCGCACGTGATGGAGCAAATGGCGCACAACCGTCTGATTCGCCCAAAAGCGCTTTATGAAGGGGTCTCGTTCAGACCGTTTGTGGCCTTGGCAGAACGCGGCTAAGCTCTTACCCTGAACGTTCAAGAGGAAGATGCCATTTTATGAACCGCACGGTGCAAAGTGTTGTTGCTATCGTTTTGGCCATTGCCTTTGGTGTTGGCACGTTTTGGGTTTTGTTTTCCGAAAATGAGCCGAGCCAGCCATCTCAACCCCCTAATCAGTCCAATCCGCTGCCGCAAAGTGCGATGTCTAGCGATGGGAGCCAGGGTGCCTTGTCGCCAGATTTGACCAAAGTGTCGCCCTATCAATTTCTGGATTTGATTCCTGTGGGGCATGACGCCCCAGACCTGGCGTTGCCCACCGTGCCCAGCGGCCGTTACCAGCTGAGTTCGGCAAAAGGGGTGCGCAACACGGTGCTGATTTTTTATCAAGGCAGTTTTTGCAGCGTGTGCGGTGCGCAGCTTCAAAATTTGCAGACCAATCTTGAAGCCTTTAAAAAAGCAGATGCCGACATTGTGGCCATCAGTGCCGATGACAAGCCTCATGCGATGAAAACCCTGGGCGAGCACGGATTATCATTTCGGGTGGCCTATGACCCGGATAAAACCATTATCAAACGCTTTGGGGTGACCAACATTGCCAAGGGGGGCATTGCGTGGCCGTCTGCCTATATTATTAACAAGCAGGGCAAGGTGGCTTATGCCTATGCCAGCGAAACCGGCGACCGCATTTACAGTGCTCAGCTTTTGGCTGAGTTGGCTAAACTTAAG
>JAYKJM010000164.1:0-3146 GCA_035285385.1 Vampirovibrionales bacterium | reverse complement strand
TTTTTTCAAGCGAACCACGCAGAATGATTTCAGGCTGTCTTGAACCCAGAGAGAGCGACGCGTTTTTGGGGCGGTGATTAACCTTCACGGTGATAAGAATAAATTATATATTTATATAAAAACAGTTAAATTGGCTTTGATGACAGCGTTTTGGCGGGGTTTGCATTAAAAAAACCTTAAGCTATACCCCTTAAGCTGTCACATTGAGGCGGCTAAACACACAAACCCCCTGCAAAAGTGCGGAGGGTTTGTGATGATTTGGGACATCCCAAAAATCGGAGAGGGGGGGATTCGAACCCCCGATAGAGGTTAAAGCCCCTATAACTTCTTAGCAGGAAGCCGCTTTCAGCCACTCAGCCACCTCTCCAAAGGGTTTATGAGCCAATGGGAGTTCATCGTTTTTAAGGGATATTTATTATTGTGCCCGAGGCCGTCCACTTTTTCAAGCAACGCGTTTGGTATTGGGCTCAAGATTGACCCTTTCTTCTAAACCTCGTACACTAAACAGGTTCTAGCAGGCCTTATTCAAGCTGTTTGAGGCCAACCCCAAGGAGCAAATTTCATGCCGGTTGTAGCCGTTATTGGCGCCCAGTGGGGCGACGAAGGAAAAGCCAAAATTATCGACGCACTGGCTGAGCAAGCTCGCGTCATCATCCGCAGCCAGGGTGGCTGTAACGCCGGGCACACCGTTGTGCATCAGGGGCAAACCTACAAGTTTCATCATTTGCCCTCTGGGCTCTTGTATTCAAACAAGCTGTGCATCATGGGGCCGGGTACGGTGATTCATCCTGCTGTGTTTGCTCAGGAAGTTGACGCCATGGCCAGTCGGGGTGTTTCGCTTCAAAGTCTTAAAATCAGCGAGCGGGCACACCTGACGATGCCCTACCATTTGTGGCAAGAAGAACGCCAGGAATATGCCCTCTCTGCGCATAAAATTGGCACCACGGGCAAAGGCATTGGCCCCACGTATATGGATAAAGTAGGCCGTCTGGGGGTTCGTGTCTGTGATCTTTATGAGCCAGAAGCCATTCTGAAGGCGCAACTGGAGCGCATTGTTACCGTGAAACGCGCTTTCTATGGCGATCAAGCTCACGAAAGCCTGGATGTTGATCATTTAATGGCGCTCTGTGCCACGTATCGGCCACTGTTTGAACCTTTTGTGGCTGATACCGTCGCGATGGTTCAGACGATTCTTTGCGAAGAACCTGACGCGTTGACTCTGTTTGAAGGGGCTCAGGGCGTCATGCTGGATGTCGATTATGGAACCTATCCGTTTGTCACTAGCAGTAATACCACCATTGGGGGTGTGTGTCTGGGCAGCGGCATTCCTCCTGGTCGGCTCACGCACACCATGGGTGTGATGAAGGCGTATCTGACCCGGGTGGGCAACGGCCCTTTTCCGACTGAACTGAAGGACGACATTGGTGATTTCTTGGCCGATAAAGGCCATGAGGTCGGCACGACAACCGGTCGGCGACGTCGCTGTGGCTGGTTTGATGGGGTTGTAGGAAAATACAGCGCCATGGTTAACGGCCTCGATAGCATTGCCCTCAATAAACTGGATGTGTTAACCGGCTTGAGCGAAATCAAGGTTTGTACGGGCTATTATTGCAAGGCCACTGGGCAAACCTTGACTCAATTCCCGGCACGGTTAAGTGCGCTAGAGTCTTGTGAGCCCATTTACACAACCGTCCCGGGCTGGCAAGAAGATATTTCCACTATCAGACACTACGCAGACTTGCCTGCCCAAGTGAAGCAACTGGTGGCCGTCATAGAAGAGGTCGTGGGGGTTCCGGTCTCGGTGGCCAGCATTGGGCCAGACCGTGTTGAAACCCTCTGGCGAGATAGTGTTCAAGCACTTTCGAAAGCTTGCTTGGTTGCGGCTGGTTGATTCAACCCATGTGTTTCGGGTAAAGTTCAATATGTGTTTTAATGAATGCATGGTGATGCGTCCTTAGCTCAGCGGTAGAGCACTCCCCTTTTAAGGGATAGGTCCTGGGTTCGAATCCCAGAGGACGTAATTTTCCCCCTGATCAAAAGGTGGTCTCTTTTATGCTGGATCAACTGTCGCAACGCTTACAGCAAAGTCTGGGAGTCGCTAGCACCCTCTCGAGCATGATGGGCCTGGGTGGGGGAACACCAAAAACGCTCACCGAAACCGATCTCGATCAGGCACTGCGCGACATTCGCCGTGCCCTCTTGGAAGCCGACGTGAATTTACGGGCCATTCAGACGTTTCTGGCGCGTGTTCGAGAAGATGCGATTGGCAAAGAGATCCTCAAAGGCCTCAACCCGCAACAGCAATTGGTGGACATTGTTCATCAGGCCATGATTGCCTTGCTTGGCCATGAGCAGCGGCCTTTAAGCGTGCTTGCCCCGTCAGCACCAGATCAATTGGGCGTTATTTTACTGTTTGGTTTGCAAGGCTCTGGTAAAACCACAACAGCGGCTAAACTGGCGCTTTGGCTTCATCGCCAGCATCATAAACGTGTGTTGCTGGTTGCAGCCGATACCGTGCGACCGGCCGCCATTGATCAACTCCTTCAGATGGCAGCGCGCGCTGAAAAGCTGATTGCCTCAGAAGTAGACGATAAGGAGAATGCGCGTCCACAATCAATTGCGGTTCATCATGTCCCCAGTGAATCTGACATGCAGGCGATTGTAGCCAGTGGGTTTGAGCGTGCCAAAACTGAAGGGTATGATGTCTTGCTCATTGACACGGCCGGTCGACAACAGATAGATCCCCAAGTTATGGCGCAACTCTTGATTCTGGAGCGCTCCTTGCTGGCCAAAGGCTGGATCAGTGCCGCCAATCCGCTTGAAAAACTGCTCGTCCTGGATGCCATGATGGGGCAAGAAGCGGTTGGAGTTGGCGAGGCTTTTGAGTCTCAAATTGGCTTGACGGGTCTGGTGATGACCAAGCTCGATGGCGATTCTCGCGGTGGTGCCATGCTTTCTGTCGTGGAAGCCACCAAGTGCCCCATCAAACTGATTGGTACTGGCGAAGGGCTGGATGGGTTGGAAGCATTTTACCCGGATCGCATGGCCAGCCGAATTTTGGGAATGGGAGATGTACTCACACTGGTTGAAAAAGCCCAGCAAGCTGTCAGCGAAGAAGATACGTTGGGCATGCTGGAAAAATTTCA
>JAYKJM010000163.1:0-19407 GCA_035285385.1 Vampirovibrionales bacterium | reverse complement strand
AAGGCCTCCCACTTGCAGCCAGGGGCGTAGCCTTGTGCGCGCGTCCGTGCATGCAAGGTAATGAGTTTCGCGCCTGCTGATTCAGCCATTTGGCCAAATTCAACATAGTTCATGGAGGTGGCATCCCACCCCAGCCGAAATTTTACTGAAATCGGAACGTCTACCGCCCTGCTCAAACAGCTAATCAGCCGATGAGCACGATCCAGATCTTTCATCAGGGAGCAGCCTTCAAAATTACCCGTAATTTTTTTGACCGGACAGCCCATATTCAGGTCAATTAAGTCTGGCCGGCGATGCGTGGCGATATGTTCGGCGGCTTCCAGTAAAATGTCTTCTTTGTTTGCAGCCAACTGAAACGCAATGGGGTGATCGCCGGCTGTTTTATCCAGAATGCGGGCATCCCAGCGCTTTGAAAAAACCAGCCCATTGGAGCTAATCATCTCTGTACAAACCAGACTCTGGGGTGCCCAACGACGCACCAGCCCCCGAAAAACGGCATCTGTGACCCCCGCCATGGGTGCCAAAAACACCCGACTCTGAAGACTCAGGGACGGTGAAATTTTTAGAGGCTCTTGCCAAAAGGATGTTCGAGACATAATAAAATGTATTTTAACGACTTTGGCATGATTTCTCTACTTGAATTTATGGCACTTGTAACATCCACGGCTTCAATCACGGCTTCAATGGAACCTCCTGACCCGCTGACCGCTGGCATTATTCGCGATACCCGCTATAAAGCGACTTTTCAAAGGGATATGCGACGTCAAACGCTACGGCGGCTGATGCATCAATTTTTGGCGTGTTGGGAGCAGAGGGTCTCAATCCCACGGTGGAAAAAGTTATCAAGAGCTCTCAAAAAACCATTTAAATTGTCGGTTATTATCCCTACAATGAATGCATCCGCACGATTGGTACCGCTGTTGCAGTATGTCCGACCGTTTGCCGATGAAATTATTGTAGGCGTGGACAGTAAAACCACGGATGATACGCTCCAGCTGGCAGCTCCCTTGGCAGACCAGTGTTTTCTCATCGAAAATGCGGCCAGGCATTGTAACGGGATTTTAGATCAATTGGTGGGGCGCTGTTCTGGCGATTGGATATTGCGTCTGGATGATGATGAGTGGCCTGAGCCTGGGTTTGTTCAACTTTGGCAAGGGCTATTGCAAGATGCTGAAAATCGGGGGGTAACCCATTTTAAAATGGCGCGGCCGCACTTGTGTCGGCTCGATGTTGCGGCGTCTGATGCGTTGGGTGTCGTGCCCAAAAACAGAGTTACCGCGTCAGAGGACAAGGACGCTTTATACTGGATCCCTGATGGCTATTTTTTCCCGGACTACCAGTTGCGATTGTTTAAAAATTCGCCAGCGTTGCTGAAATTTCCGCCTGCGCTGCCGCACGTAAACTTGTCTGTGCAGGGCAAACAAGCAAAACTGCATACGATTCGACTGCTGCATTTGAATCTTGCCGTCTACCCGACAATTGATCGACTGGCCAAGTTACGTCGCAATATCGAACGCCATCAAGGCGACTGGGTGCATCCGGTCAATGAGGCTGCCTTGCTCTGGGAGCGCTTTCATTATCGCGTGCTTCCATACACAAGCCATGAGGAGGCTTTTGATGCCTCCGTCAGGGCTGTGATTGCCCAGTCACTCCGTTACGCCGGCACCTCCATTGAAGGCGCTCGCTAATAACAGAGCCTCATAGATCATAACAGGGTGAAGCGACACACAGATAAAACAGCTGTCTTGAATTTTTGCTGAACGAGAGATTTCAAGCGTGATTACCCCTTGAGTCAACAGAACATGGCGTTTGCCTCACCCGGTTACACACTAAAAAGAGACATTCTAAAAAGTGACATATTAAAAAAGCCGCCTGATAAGCAAGCGACTTTTTTAAAACTTACAAAAAGATCCCGCTAACACCTGTAACGTTTTAAGGGTGTTGCATTTTGGGTGTTATTTGCCTTTGTTAAGAGGCTCTAAAAAACATTACAAAATTTGGGAGGCAGCACGACCCGCAGCCGCTTCAAGCTGGCGAATATAATTGCGCAACGCTTCTCGAATCAGCTCACTGCGCGTGCGGTGTTCTTCGCCGGCCAGCTCATCAATTTCTTCTAAAAACTTTTCGGGAAGCGAAATGAGGACTCGAATGCTTTTTTTCTCTTTCGACATATAGATTGCTCCTTTCAAATTGACTTTAAGCCCAACGAACGCCAAAAATTAAGCTTATTTTAAAATTTTTTTATCATGGTATGGGTTATACGTCGCCCAGTAAGTTAGATAAATCCTCCGCAGAAAGGCTGGCCAGTGTGGCTTCAATCTGGGCCTCACTTGAGCGGCCGCGACGGCGAATGTAGACCCGCAGTGCTTGGCGAATCAGCTCGCTTCGGGTGCGTTGTTCAGCAGAGGCGAGCTCATCCACTTTTTCTAGAAAGTCTTCCTGCATTGAAATAAGTACTTTGGCCATATCAAACTTGAACCTCCCAGAGAGATCTTCTTATTAAAAAGGAGAGCATCGTGATCAAAAAATGAATCAGCAACCTAAAGTGTTAAAAAAGTGTTTATATTAATATAAAAACCAAAAATCCTGCTACAAGTGCTATCTATAGCGTTTTTTAATGTAAAAACGTTACAATGGTTCATGAACAAAGCACGATACTGTGTTGAATTCTTGTATATAGCGTATACCAATGAGCATCATTTTGTCCCATAAAAGTCCTTCGCCCGTCATGAAGGTTTACACGCTTGGAAGCACTTTTGCCGAGGGTTCAATTTTGCCGGCAGAGTGCTTGCGCATTAGGCCGTCCTTGTCACCGTCGAATCAGTAGGTGCTGCTGGGGGAGCCATTGAAATCACTTGGTAGCGGCTGGCCTCAGCAGGGCCAGGAGTCAGGTAATGATTACCCAGGGTTTGCATCTCTTTGAGAATTTGCTTGGCTTGCTCTTTGGGGAAGCTCACGTGGTGAATTTGTGGGATGAGTTCGCGAGCCGCGCGTATGACGTGATGATTGATATCGTCATCGCTGTCGGCAATCACAAACTGTAATGCCCCGGTTTTATCGACGAAGGCGCCTGTAATGGTGGTAATGTGACCGTTGAGAATGGCACCCGATGAATCGGTGGGCACCGTGCCAATAATAGGATAATGCCCGGCGTTGAGTGCTGTGAGGAGATCTTGGCTGATGCGGTCAAAATCGCGATTATACCCGAACAAATAAGGGCTGGAGTTATTACTGTTGGCGATGGCTCCTGAAGCCATATACGTGACCGATTCCACGTTGCCTTTATCTTGCAAAATGCTGCGCGCTAGCGATATTTGATCCTCATTGATACCGCTGGCTTCTAAAAAGAGCCCATCTATTAATGCTTGACGATCGTGAGGGTCAATCATGGGCAGCTGTTGAATCAGATTCAGGGCTTGACGCTGTGTGGCTTGCATGGGCATGCCCGCGTTGATGATGGCTTTGAGCTGTTCTTTGGCCAGAGGGGGTAGACTGTCTGTGTTTTCAATGGTTACCAGGGCGCTGTCGGTATCCCACGATCTATCAGAAAGCCCATCATAGGTGTTTCGGCTGACCAAATTCACAAATGCAGATTGCAGCGCGGCATCCACTCCATTGCGCTTGTCAGGCAGCTTGGCATCGTCGACCATCCGCTGGTAAGCTGTTTGAGGCAGCTTCAGCGCCACGGTGACTTCGTTTGGCCCTGTTACTTTATAGGCAATGCCAGCCTTTTTGAGCCTCTGAAATGCTTCCAGTGGGGTATCGGCCAGTTGATCCAAACGCACTTTTTCGCGGGTGGCCAGTCTTGGACTGGTCAAACCGTAGGCCATACGAGCGAGCTCTTTGGGCTGCGTTTGTGCCATCACAAACATAATGCTTGCCGCTTGGCAGGTGTTGCTGTAGGTTGCGAAATTGTCAGCAGAAACGGGTTTTCGCGGATCAATGCGTGGACTCTGCGCTTCTGCCATTAACATTTTTTGCGCCGTATCGGGCATGAGGCGATTAAACTTTTGACTAATGCGATAGGGATTGTCCAGGGTGGCAACCACTTCTTGAAGCGTATTTTTGCCACTCAGCCCCTCGGCGCGTTTTGTTGTGGCAATGGCGTATAAATAATACAAGGTTGAATGGGTGTCATCCCCATCGGTGTTGGTTAAAATGCCATTCTTTAACAGGTTTTCCAGCTGAATTTTACCTGTTTTATCTAGTTTTTGATGAATCGTGGCCATCATCGCTAAGCGCTCCCGCAGAGTCGACGGGTCATTGCCAATTCTGAGGTAATTGAACCACTCACCCGTGCGTTTGGGATGCCGCATGAGTCGCACTATTTGAGCTGGATTTAGGGGTTGAAATCCTACAGAAGGCTCGGCAGGTAAAATCGTATCAAGCCCAGATGGGGTGATGGGTGATGCCATCTGCTGGCTAAAGCGATCAACTGGCATGCTGGAGGGGGCCGTGAGCAATGCCGGATGATTTAGCTTCAGTGCCCCTATCGCATAGCGATAAGGGTCAGGCAAGCTGGCATTGTAGAATGTGGTATTAGGGTTGAATTGACTCATAGACAAAGCCCCAGAGCTTTGAATGCCGTGGTGATAAGCAAAAACCCAGGGTGATATTCAATATGTTCCTGAAAGCAAGAATTACATTCAGCATGAGGTGCCTAAGCGCTTTATGAAGTCGGTTTTGACAATGGCAACGGTGTTTTTACGGACTGTCTGGTGGTGTTTCTTGTGTTAAAGGTCGACTTGGGCTGTGCACGTCCCATTCGATGGGTTAATTTCAGGGGCTCATTCACAGGAATTTTGAGCAAAGAGCAGTGTCCTTGAAAAAACGGAAGTCAAGCCCATTTTAGCAAGCTCGTTTACTCAGGTGTGGCATCAGTTGAGCTCTAAATGGATAAAAACCTCCAGAACCTGATTTGTTGCTCTAAATCTATAGCATTTGGTTCGGTTACCACGATTTTGTTCTAGAATAAGGCCGTTTAGTCTTGTAAAAAATAATCTGCCAAGAAGCAGATTGATGGTTCACAAGGGAATGTTGGTTCAGCATGATTCGCACGACGTCTATCCTCGAAAAGAAGCGGTGGGGCTTTCATCACTCTGAAGAAGAGGTAAGAGCGCTGATTGAAGGCATGCAGTCAGGGTTTATTCCCGATTATCAGATTTCCGCGTGGTTGATGGCTGCCTGTATTCAAGGCCTAAACTTGGATGAAACGGTTTGGCTCACCCAGGCTCTTGTCGCCTCGGGTTCGATTTTAGACTTGTCTGGCATTGGCGGTACGTTTGTCGACAAACACAGCACAGGAGGCGTCGGCGATAAGGCGACCCTGATTTTGGTGCCTTTGTTAGCCAGTTGCGGCTTAAAAATTGCTAAGCTCTCTGGACGAGCGCTGGGTTTTACCGGGGGCACTATTGATAAGTTGGAGTCTATCCCCGGAATTAACGTCGCTTTAACCCAAGAGGCCATGTTTAGCCAGCTGAAAAATATTGGCTGTGCCATTTCAGGACAGACGCGCACCATTGCCCCGGCCGATGGGCGGCTCTATGCTCTGCGCGATGTGACGGCCACCGTGGAGAGTATTCCGCTGATTGCCGCCTCGGTAATGTCTAAAAAAATTGCCTCGGGTGCCCCCGTGATTGTTCTCGACATCAAGGTGGGGCGGGGGGCGTTCATGAAGTCGCTGGAGTCTGCCCGAGACTTGGCTGCGGTGTGTCGCAACATTGGCGAGCGGATGAATCGCGTGGTGGCAACCGTGATATCTGACATGAATCAGCCGTTGGGGTTGGCTGTGGGCAACAGCGTCGAGTTGGCAGAAGCCATTGAAATATTACAGGGTGAAGGCCCTGCCGATGTTCGTGCTCTCTGTTTGGCACTGGGGAGCATTACGCTGGTGGAATCGGGTCAGTTTGCCACCTTGCATGAGGCTGAAGAGGCTTTGACGGTGAGTTTGGACAGCGGTAAGGCGCTTCAAAAGTTTGAGGCCATGGTGGCCGCCCAAGGGGGAGATGTTGAAATTTTTAACGATTTTTCACTGCTGCCTCAGCCGCATCGCATCAGCATGATACCCGCCCCTCAAACCGGCTATATCCACGACATTGACCCTCAAAAAGTGGCTGAGGCGGTCAATTTGTTAGGCGCCAGTCGATTGACCAAAGAAAGTCCGATTGATCTTGGGGTTGGCGTGGTATTGCGTTACAAGGTGGGTGATGCCGTTGAAGCGGGTGACGCCTTGCTGGAGCTTTACGGTTCGGACGATTTTGATAAAAACACCGAAGCCAAAGCAATTTTATTGTCTGCGTTTGCCATTCAGCCCGAACCCCCCACCTATCGCGCACCTCTGATTTTAGAATCGGTGACGTCTCGCGGCTGTGTGTTGAGTGAGCTGCAGTGTCTAAAGGCCTCTGCTTAGTTAATAAACGTTATGCCAGAAGTCCCAAAACCGTTGTGGCCGCTTCAATGGCCATTTTGCCGGTTTGTTGATGCTTTGGCCCAAAGAGGTTTAAAATCCAGTTTGTGTTTTGTGAAATCCACTTGGTGCCAAAATGCGCCACAGCAAATGCGCCCGCTGTTCGAATTGCTTGTCCAATCCAACTGGGTTTTTTCTCAGCCTTTGGCTGTTCTGCTGCCACCCGTTTGTTGGCTTCTCTTGGCATTGCCGCTTCGGGTGCGTTTGCAACTCTAGCATAGTGATACCCATTAATCGTCAGCATACTGGGTGGCATGGCTGCTGATAGGCTCATGTTGCTTCAACCTCCTGTCTCTATATCCGTCTCGTACTAGTTTATAGAGGTGGCGCTGCGCGGGCAGGGTTTTTGCCATAAGTTCCATCCTCTGCTTTAATAGCATTAACGCAAGGCTGACCCAATGTGTGCGTTTTTACCATCGTGCCCTTTTTCAAAAACAGAGTTAGAGAGATTCACCCCATATGATCATCAATAACTGGTGGCTAACCATTTTTGGGCTGTTTTTTGTGCTGCCACTGGGCTTTGTCCTTGTGACCGGGTATCCCTACATCAGCTGGCTTGCAAAAAAGGCTTACAGTCAAACGGTACGAGAAGACGGCCCTCAGCATCATCTGGGAAAATCGGGGACGCCAACCGCCGGTGGCTTGTTGATATTGTTAGCCATGTGGGTGACCTATCTGGTGGGCTATAACGTTCTGGATCGTGTTTTCAAGTTGCCCTTTCTCAATGCCAGCTGGCGATCTTGGGAAAGTTTTTTATTTATGATGACCGTGACGCTTTTAGGCTTGGTGGGGTTTGTGGACGATGCCATCAAAATTCAAAAAAAGCACAATAAAGGCATTAGCGGCTATGCCAAACTTTGGGGGCAGGCGTTGGTTGGTGCCACCATTGGGGGCGCTGTTTTAGGGGGCTATTTACTCAATCGTGATCCGGTTTTGAACGTGTTTGAGTGGCGTCATATTCAACTTGGCTGGTGGTATGTTCCTTATGCCATTTTTACCGTCACGGCCTTCTCCAATGCCGTTAATTTAAGCGATGGGCTGGATGGGCTTGCCGCAGGGACGGTCTCGTCCACGTTGTTGGCCATGGCTGTTCTATTTTTGTGTCCCCTTGCGGGTATGTATAAACCGGAGTTGGGCTTTATGGCGCTTGCCCTGTTGGCTTCTACCTTGGGGTTTTTATGGTTTAACCGACATCCTGCCAAGGTCTTTATGGGCGATGTTGGCAGCCTGGCTCTTGGAGGGGGGATTGCTGTTTTGGGCTTGCTTGGAGGGCTTGATAGCTGGCTTATTCTATTGGGGGCTATTTTCGTGATAGAAACCTTTTCGGTTATCTTGCAAGTGGCTTCATTTAGGCTCACTGGCAAGCGCTTGTTCAAAATGAGTCCTTTGCATCATCATTTTGAGCTCTCAGGATGGTCTGAGACAAAAGTGGTTCGGGTTTTTAACCTGTTTCATATGGCCTGTTGTGCTGCTGCTACCTTTGGGGTGATTTGGCTGAGGCTTTACGTCTTTCCTCAAGGATGACGCAAGAGCCTGCCCCCAGACATTACGATCATCTCAAATCAAAAGCCTCCCCTAAATAACCCTTAATAACGAGGAGGCATTTGATTCAAAAAATTGTATGGGTGCCCTAGGCGGCGTTGCGTGTTTTTTCTGCGTTTAAATCGATGTATTGCTTTTGATTATCCGGCACTTCCGCATCCATATAAATGGCGTTGACGGGGCAAACAGGCTGACATGCACCACACTCAATACATTCATCGGGATTGATGAAAAGTTGGGGCTCACCGTCGTATTCATAGATACAATCAACCGGACAAACACCAACGCAGGCTTTGTCTTTAACACCAACACAGGGTTCTGTAATTACAAAAGGCATCGCAACGACCTCCAGAGAAAAAACAAGTCAATAAAAACAATTTGCTATAAATAAACGTTTGAATATCAAGCTATCAACTGACCATTCAAGATTTTCAACGAAAATCACTAAAAATATATTTCATTATACCGATTATTATTAGTATCTCATACACCAGATGTGGGGGTTGAGCAAGAGGCGCTTAACAAGATTATGAGTGTTAGCGGGCAGGACTGAGCGTTTTGATGCCTAAGTCGACGAGCTCGGCGTCAAGACCCGCTTTGCCCATAAGTGCATCCGTATAACGCTTTGCCAATTCAACCCCTGGCTGATCAAAGGGATCAATTTCGAGCATCGCCCCCATCAGCGCGGTTTGCACTTCAATAAAAAACAGTAACTGTCCAATCGAGTACGCCTCCACACGCGGGATGGCAAGGGTGACAGAAGGGCGCTGATTTTTAACCAGGCTGGCACGTGTGCCTGCCAATTCAGAGGCTAACAATTTTGAAAACGGTTGATTGACCAAATGCGCCAAAGCGGCCGCTTCTGGCAAACTATTGGGAATCATCAGGTCTTGCTCGTCATGTTGTTGGACTTCAATAAAAGTGACAATTTTATCAAACGGACCTTCGTTATAGAGCTGAATTTGAGAGTGTTGATCCGTGACACCCACCGCTTTGAGGGGGGTCGCCCCCGCATGGACAACGCGACCCGCCAGATTGTGTTTTTTGCCTAGGCTTTCGGCCCAAAGTTGCACATACCAGTCGGCCACCGACGCCAGACGCCAGCTATAGGGCATCAAGACAGAAATGGGTTTGCCGGCTTGCAGCGCCAAAAATTGTACCAGAGTCGCTAAAATCACAGGATTCGTTTGTGTCGGCAACGTTTTAAATTGAGCATTGAGCTCTCGAATGCCCTTGAGAATGGCTGCAATGTCGAGTCCGCAAATGGCGGCAGGCAAAAGTCCCACCGCAGAAAACACGGAAAAGCGTCCCCCCACATCATCGGGCACTTCAAAGGTTTGATAGCCCAGATCGACCGCCGCCTGGCGCAGAAGCCCCTTGGTTTTATCGGTTGTGGCCACAATGTGCTTTTTAACACGCTCTGGCCCCAGCTCAGCTTCCAGACGCTGTTTGAACAGTAAAAACGCGGCCATGGTCTCTGCCGTGGTGCCCGATTTTGAAATGACGTTGACCAGCGTGCGCTTGAGATTTAACACATCCATCAGGCCCGCAATTTGATCTGGATCCACGTTTTCGATGAAGTGAAAGCGGGGGTATCCTTGTCGCTGCTCATTGGTGAGCTGATTCCAGTAGGGGTGCAGCAGGGCGCGTAAAACGGCATAGCCGCCTAAAGAGGAGCCTCCAATGCCCAGTACGACCAAATCATCAAACTGACCTTTAATGGAGTCTGTATAGTGCTTTAATTCCTTCAGTAGCGTCTCGTTGTCACCCAGCGTTAGCCAGCGAGACCAGGCACCGGGCTCATCTTGGCGGGAATAAAGCGTTTTTAGCGCCTGTTCAAGGGCTTCACCATGCTGGCGTAACCCCTCCTCAATATTCAGGCCATGGTCTTGGCCAACGCTATTTGGAGTGGCAGAGGAGAGGTCGAAGGTAATCATCAACAAGGCACCTTTTTATAAAAGCAATAAACAAAATTCAATAAATACCTCATCCCATAAATACCTCTTTCGAGGCTTTAGGATGTCGGGAGTTATTATAACGCTTAAAAAAGGCAACTAAAATAAACCCTCCCTTACAATCTTGACCCATGCCCTCATCGCACGGCATACTAGAGGCAATAAAAAAATGTTTTGTGTCATTTGAGTTATTTCGCGTGTTGGATGATCTTGCGGCCATTCAGAATGGTTTATGAAAATATATAAAAAACCAAGATCGTGTTTTTTTCATATTAAATCGATTGTTTTAAATGGATGGTGATTGTTGCCATGGCAAAGCCTGCTACTCAAAAACCAGATAAAGGCGCCGAGTTGTCCTATTTGCTGCGATCTATCTGGTTTTTCTTGCTGTTTTTCCTGATTTTGCTCATGATTGCAAGCTTTGGTCTCATTGCTGAGGCGTAGTTTTTGAGCCAATTCGTTTTTAGGCCGTTTTTTTTAGATGCTTGTGTGGCATCAAATTCAGCTAATCTTCTTGATTTTTTTGTTTGTAAAGGGCTTTCTCTCATGACGGAATCATCTTCTCATAATGCGAGCCATGGCGGTGATGAGGCCGCTCAAGGTCATGTCCAGGGGTTTTTTCGCCAATACTGGGTTTTGGTATTTTTTGGCACGCTCTTTGTGCTGACGATGGGTGTACCGCTTATTTTTAGTGGCTTTTTAAGCCTGTATGCGTTTGTGTTTCTGGCGTTGATGTTGCTAGGATTTGCGCTGGCGCTGGTTCTTCCAGCGTTTTTTCCGTTGTTTATCCTGATTGCCATTGGCGTGGTGGCGGCCCTTACCCCGGTATGGCTAGCCAGTAATTTCTTAGCTTATATGGCCTTGGTGGTGATCACCCTGGCATTGCTGTTTTTTGCCAAGTTTGTTGTCTCTAAAGCCTAGCCATTCCACGGTATGCGTTGCTTTGTGAGTGCATCGTTTTCTGAGGCGTCATGATGCCATCAAGAAGGCGTGCCTTGGCGGCACAGTTTGAAGCCACTGTTGTTCACCGTGTCGAGCTGGCTGAAGCTCAAACGTTACTTAAAATTCAGTCATCCAGCCTCCCTGAGCTTGAGTTCCCAAGTGGGGCTTTTGCCATGGTGAGCCTCAAAAGCTCAGTCATGGTGTCTCGAGGGGTTGGGGCCGATGTTTTTCAGCTAGCAAGAGCCTATACTCCCTTTGCGTGCATGGCTGATGGAACGTGCTGGCTGTATGTCAAAGCTGTCGGACGGATTTCTAAGGCTTTGGCCAATGCCCCCGTCGGCAGCACGTTGGCGCTCATGGGGCCGCTGGGTTTAGGCTGGCCTTCCTTTTGTGAGCTGACGTCCTGGCAAGTGCTAGCAGATTCCGCGAATCTGGCGCCGGTGTTGTCGCTGGCGACTCAGGCCTCTCAAGTGCCGTTGTCAAAAATTCATGTCTTAGGCCACATCCCAACGGATCCCATCAGTGGCAGACAATGGCCTTCCGTTTTTCAGCCGGAGATGGCGATGAGGCGGCTTTCTGAGGCGGTATTGGATACAACAGATTTTTGGACACGGTTTTTTGAGGACACTCCATCGCCATCGCCCATTGCCATGTGCTTATCAGAGCCTTGGTTGCAAAAAGCGCTGCTTGCGGCTCAGGGTTGCGCTCAATTGCATCGCATCTGGGTTTATCTAAAGCCCACAATGGCTTGTGGGACGGGCTCTTGTTATGGCTGTGTCATAGACGCGGCTGAGGGATTGCCCATTCGGGTGTGTTGGGAGGGGCCCCTTATCAAAGCCTCCCAACTGTTGCTCAGGGAGTCTGTTGTATGACGCTTGATGCGATTCGACCCTTTCCTGATGCGCCATTCCCCTATGATCAGTGTTATAACAGCCCATTAATGAATGCCTCGGGAACGTGGCACCCTGAGTTGCCTGAAATCTTCCCGGATGCGCTTGATGGGTTGGGCGCGATTGTTCTTAAAACTGCCACCCGTTTTGCTCGGGCGGGTAATTCACAGCCGCGCACGGTAGATTTGGGCGCCATTGGCATGCTCAATAGCATTGGTTTGCAAAATCCTGGCCTCGAGTCAGTATTGGCGTTTGCATTGCCCACGGCGTTAAAGTGGCAGCGTCCAGTTTGGTTGAGTCTTTCGGCCGATAGCCCTGAAGACTGGTCGGCCATGGCTGAGTGTTTGAGTCATCATCCGCTGATGGCCTCGGTATCGGCGGTTGAGTTAAATACCTCTTGCCCAAATGTGGATCATACGTCGGGGTTTTCGGCTGCGTTTTTCAACGACTCTGTCAGTGGGGTGAAGTTTTTTCGCCAAGCGTTTAAAGCGCTGCCTATTCTGGCCAAATTGTCTCCTGCCGAGTTTGGCCTTGCGGGTATGATGGCCATGGCAGAGGCCGCTCTTGAGGCAGGCGCCACGGGTATTACAGCTATTAATACGATGATTGGACTGGCCGTGGACGTGCCCTCTTCTGCCCCCATTCTTGCTCGAAAAACGGGCGGCTATAGTGGCCCGGGGATTTTCCCCATTGCGCTGGCCAGTGTGTATCGCTTACGAGAGCGCTTTGCCACGGTGCCGCTGGTGGGCTGTGGGGGCGTTCGAGCCCGTGAGGATGTGCTGGCGATGCAGGCGGCAGGCGCCACTTTGGTTCAGGTTGGGTGTGCCACGTTTGTGCATCCAACGCTGTTTAAAACGTTACACGACACCCAGCTGGAATCATTCGATGCGGGCATAAATCGATAAAAAAAGCCCCTTGATTGGTTTTAGCCAGGGGCAAGTTCGCTCTGTTTAAACAAAAATAACGTTGAACAATTAAGCCTGCACATTCAAGAGGCTTCCGACGAGCTGGGGAAGTAAATGGCTAGGATGATGAGATGGCGTCACTTGATTGGCATTCAAAAAATCATTTACATAAGCTGTGAATGGGTCTGATGCTGCCGCTCCAGACTTTCCAAATCTGACTGACGCAGATGCAGTGAAGGCAGCACGTGAGGGCATTGTCTGGCCAAAGGAGGTGGCTGCTGCCACCGGGGTGCTGTAACAACCAAAACCAATACGAGTAGCGGACATAAAACACACTCACGAAATAAAATTGAACCAGCAAATTTTTTTAAAATTTATTTAAAAGTGTTTTGAAAAGAACTTAGTGTCTTATAAACATCATCTAGGTGTATTATGAACACCATATCGGGATGTGTCAAGCATACAATAAGTCCCGATGACAAGATGTTACGTTTTGTGTTTTTCTGACACTATCAGTTGGGAGGGCTCTGACTTGCAAACCTTGCGGCTATGCTAGGATAATGCCCTGCCGTGTCACTAACTTCTGCTTGATGATTCAGCCTTAATTGAAGGGAGCCATCCCCCGTGTCCTTTGCCTTGCCTCAGCCCACCTCGTCACAGGCTCTAGTTCTGGCCTTGCAGGCTGGGGTTGCTCCTGCGCAGTGGGATTGGTCGCCGTTTAACCAAGTCTTAGATTTGCAGCCGGCTGATGCGGTGATTACCGTGCAGACGGGCATTACCCTGGCGCAATTGGATACGGTATTGACCCCGCATGGGTTGATGTGGCCGTTGGGGTTTCCTGAGCCAGTCAATACGCGTTTGATAGACGTTTTGGCTGAAGATCGTTTGCCCGTAGATGTAGCCACCGGCTGGTTGGGCGATCTCAAGTGCCTTCCAAGAGATTGGGTATTGGGCGGGGAAACCGCCCATGGTTCAAGTATCGGCGGGGAAACCGCCCATGGTTCAATTATCGGCGGGGACGCTGGCCATGATGTTCGTGTTGACCCGGCGGTGAAGATGGCGATAACAGGCTTAACTCGTTGGGGCGGCAAAGTGGTCAAAAATGTGACCGGCTATGACATGCGCCAGCTCTACGTTGGTGGCCGCCATGGCTTTGGGGTCATAAGCCAAGTGACGCTCAGGCTCGTGAGCCGCCCCTCCTCACAGCTGGTGCTTGAGGGTACGTTTGAAAACGTTCATCAGGCTGCCCAAACGGCTCTAGCGCTGGCCGAAGACTGTCGCCCCTGGCTGACTCGCTGTTTGCTCTATCCAAAGCCTGAAGCGGCCTCAGGAGAAAACGCTGTGAGGCTTCAGGGGGTTTTGTCTGGCCATGCAGATGCCTTAGAAACGCTTCTGGCGGTTCAATTGAAGGGTTATGCTTTGCATCTAAGTTCTAAAGAGGCTCTTGATAGCACAAACGCTTATGCGGCTTCATTTTGGCGTTATGATCTCCCCTCAGGCGCTAGTCAGGTGAGCCAAGAGCATGATTTTCCCTATGGCGCCGTCAGTGCCATGGCCGCAGCCATTGAACGTTTACCGCCCGCAACGCCCTGGCTTGCTTGGCCAGAGCCAGCTTGGCTGCTGAGTCAGGCTAGAGCATGACGGGTGCCATCATTTGTTTGAGGCGCGCCACGGTGCTGTCGAGGGACACAATATCTTTGACAGACTGCTTTAAAAAAGCGTTGATATCAGGCATCAGTTCAATGGCCAGGTCAATTTTAGGATTGGCGCCGCGCTCATAGGCTCCCACGTCAATCAAATCTTTGGCATCCTGATACGTAGCCATCAGCTCGCGGACTTTTCCGGCTGCCTGCATGTGCTCGGGGTCACAAATCTCTGTAAATAATCGGCTGACGCTGCCTAAGACGTCAATGGCCGGAAAGTGGTTCATGGCGGCAATTTTTCGCGAGAGCATAATGTGGCCATCAATAATGCCGCGCACCGTGTCGCAGACGGGGTCATTAATATCATCTCCCTCGACCAAGACCGTATACAGTGCCGTGATAGAACCTTTGTCGGTAATGCCGGAGCGCTCGAGCACTTTTTGAAGCCACGAAAAAATAGACGGTGGATAGCCCTTCATGGTAGGGGGCTCGCCAATGGCCAAGCCCACTTCACGACCTGACATGGCTGCTCGAGTGACGGTATCGGTCATCAGAAAGACTTTTTTACCCTGATCGCGAAAGTATTCGCAAATGGCTGTGGCCGTTTGCAGGCATTTCATCCGCAACAACGGCGGCTGATCTCCTGTGGCGCAGACCAACACGGATCGTCGGGTTCCTTCTTCGCCCAGGCTGTTTTCAATAAACTCCTTGACCTCGCGTCCCCGCTCGCCGATGAGGGCTACGACGTTGACATCGGCTTCAGAGTTTCGGGCAATCATGCCAAGCATGGTTGATTTTCCAACGCCCGAACCCGCAAAAAGTCCCATGCGCTGGCCGGCACCCATCGTCAGAATGGAATCCACGGCACGTACCCCGGTTGAGAACGTATTCTTGATAATCGGGCGCCGCATCGGATCTGGCGGCGAGGCATCCACCGTGACAAAGCTAGCCTTGCTGGTATCCAGCGGCAAGCCATCGAGGGCTTCACCCAGGGGCGAAATGAGGCGCCCTAGCAGAAAATCTCCCACTGGCACACGAATGGGTTCATTGGTGGTGGTGACCCAACTGCCCTGGGTAATGCCCGTGCCATCGTAAAGCAAGAGCATTTGTGCGGTATCCCCTTTAAACGCCACGACTTCGGCGGGTTTTGGCGGTCCGCTTACGCTTTCTACAAAGCAGAGATCGCCAATTTTAAGTTTGGGCAGCTGTGCTTCCACCGTCAGCCCCATTAATCGAGAGACCTTGCCCTGATAGCGCAGCAGATCGTTTTCTTTGAGCAGCGCTTCAATGCGGGTGCGGGTGGCCACCAGTTTTGCTGGAGAAATCAACGCACTCGCATCCGGAACAATCGACATAAATGAGCACTCTCCAAAAAACAGTGGGCACAGGCCTCTCTTTAGTTTACGGATGTTTTGAAAATTCGCAAATGTCAACCCTGTCACAGGGGATTTTAGCGAAAATTAGTCAAAATCCCTCGTGTTATTGGCTCACCGTTATTTTGCCTCATTGGCGACAATCCTGCTCAAAAAATCGTCAAGGACACAATAACCCTCTTGGTTAGGGTATGATAAGCCCATTATGGAAAAGTTGATTGCACAACTAGAAACCCTTGAAGCGACGTATAACCAGCTTGGTGAGTCGTTGAGTGATCCTTTGGTACTCTCGGACAGCAACAAGCTGCGAGAGCTTGGCAAGCAGCGCGCTGCCTTGGAAGAAACCATCACCCTGTTTCACGAGTGGCGTCAGGTGGATGGCGATCGCCAAGATGCTATCGTGTTAGGGACGGATGAAAAGGATCCGGGTTTGCGCCAGTTTTTTCATGATGAGGTGCGCCGTTTAAGCGATCGACAAGAAGTGCTTGAAAAGCAGCTTCACGTGCTGCTTTTACCGCGCGATCCGGATGATGATAAAGATATTCTGCTTGAAATTCGAGGCAGTGCCGGCGGGGATGAAGCCAACATTTTTGCAGCCGATTTAATGCGCATGTACTTGCGCTACGCTGGTAGCCAGAGTTGGCAAACCCAAATCATGAGCCAATCGGAAGCCGATTTAGGTGGCGTCAGTGAAGTGGTCATTAGCATTAAGGGGCATGAGGTGTTTCGCAAGCTCAAGTATGAGTCTGGGGTACATCGCGTGCAGCGGGTGCCGGTAACCGAGTCTCAAGGGCGGGTGCATACGTCGACCGCCACCGTTGCGGTGATGCCGGAGGCAGAGACGGTGGATATTGACATTAACCCTAACGATGTGGAGATTCAGACCATTCGAAGCGGCGGGGCGGGCGGTCAAAACGTTAACAAGGTGGAGACGGCGGTTCGGATTTTCCATAAGCCCAGTGGCATTCAGGTGCACTGTACGCAGGAGCGCAGCCAGCACCAGAACCGGATTTTGGCCATGCAGCTGCTCAAGGCCAAACTGTACGATATTGAGCTACAGCGCGCCCAGAAAGAGCGCTCTGATTTGCGAAAATCACAGGTGGGCAGTGGGGATCGCAGTGAGCGGATTCGAACCTATAACTATCCCCAAGATCGCCTGACGGATCATCGCATTGGGGAGAATTTTGCCTTGAGCCCCGTCATGGAGGGCGAGCTTGAGAGCGTGATTGCCGCCCTTATGCAGGCCGATGAGCAGGCCAAACTGGCGCAGCTGGCAGACGTGTAGGCTTTTTACTTTCAAATTTGCTTCTCTTCTAGTTTCGAGGTTTTCTCCTTTTCTTTTTTTAATAAAATCT
Organism: Vampirovibrionales bacterium; assembly: GCA_035285385.1. GTDB lineage: Bacteria > Cyanobacteriota > Vampirovibrionia > Vampirovibrionales > JAJTHC01 > JAYKJM01. The sequence goes on along the minus strand of JAYKJM010000163.1, from coordinate 2,336 downwards.
GAAGTGTTCTAATTAAGGCATTTCTCGTGGCTATAGGGTTTTCAATTTTGAGATCTGAAAAGTACATTCTGTGATTAGTATCATAACCTCCAGGTTCAATTACTTCTCCTGTTTTGAGATCCACAGTGTTTTTGTTGAAATACCTTCTATCTAAAGGAGTATGTTCAAACTCTACACATAATTCGTCTGAACCATAAGGCCTTACATGTAGGTAACTAGTTTCAGCAGGACGGTCTGGAAATACCTTATAGTCTATAGGGCGGCCGTCTAATTCCCGATGAACTACTCGAGCAAGACGAGCCATCTGCTGCGGCGTTACTGGGCGCTCAGCGCGGCGGGGGGGGGGTAGCTGCTCCAAAGCGGGGTTGAAAAGCTGAAATTGTCATAAAATGGGCTCCTCTTGCTTGTGCACTTTAAAGTGCCGACTTTACTATTTTTGTATCATCCAGTTAAAGGCGCCTCAACCAAAAAATGTGCGGTGCATCTATAACATTTAAATTATTGTTTTTATTTAAATAGCTCTGATATTTGTTTTACTTGCTTTTTCGGGTGTCATAGTGTGTTACATGTGTTGACTTGCGGCTGTTTGACACGCTTTGGACAACCCCTGCATCAACTGCGCTAAGGCCGGCTCAAACGCTTCGCCACGGGCCATGGCCTCCCGCACCGTCTGGATAATCTTGGAGCCTACAATGACGCCATCTGCCCCCAACTGTCGCATGTGATGCACACTGTCAGGGCTAGAAATGCCAAACCCCACATAAGCCGGTAAATGACTGATGGATTTCAATCGGCTCAGCGTGTCTGCCAGTGCCGCATCATAGCGGGTGTCAACGCCGGTGACCCCCAGGCGGCTCACAACGTACCAGTAAGAGAATGAGGCGCCACGATCAGCCTGGGGCTGTAAACACCGGGCCATCAGGTCAATGCGCGAGGGGTCTGTCACAGGCGAAATCAAAAAAATCGGCGAAATACCATTGGCGTGCGCTGCCTTGATCAACAAATGCTGTGCCGTCTCGGCTGGGCAATCGGCCACCAGGACGGCATTTATGCCCACCTCTGCCGCCTTCTGATAAAACGCCTCAACGCCCATCGACAGCACGGTATTGGTATAGACCAGCACGCTAATGGGCAAATCTGGAAAATGGGCTCGGGTGCGCGCCACCAGTTGCCAGCCATCTGCCAGCGTAAAGCCATTATGGAGCGTCTCGGTAACGGCCGCCTGAATAACCGGGCCATCGGCAATGGGCTCGCTAAAGGGCAACCCCAGCTCAAGTGCATCCGCGCCATGGCTGGCCAACGTCTCGATAATACGCCAACTTGTCGCCACTGTCGGCCATCCCAGCACGGTGAAGGGCATTAACGAGAGCTTCGAAGCACGACCATCATTGGTTTTTGAAACAATAGGATTTCTCATAAAGAGCCTTTTGGCGAGAACGTGTTTTAGGACAATCTATTGGGTTAGATCGAGCGCTTTCAAGCCTTTATTTTCTCAGGGCACTCTGTAATTCTTGTTCGTTATCTACAATACGATAGAGCTGCTCGGGCAGATGCTTTAAAAATCCAGAGCGATACAGCTGTTTGTATTGCTCATGCAGCCCCTGAAAGAAATCGCGTCCCACTAAAATAATTTTTTTAAGCGGTGCATTTTTGCGGTGCTCGTTTTTTTGAATAAGAACAACAGCTTCGAGTATCGTTGTGGTGCGCCCAGGAAAAATAATAAACGTATCCGAGCTTTCATAAAATTTGTTGCTACGCTCGGGTTCCGAAGGCACAATCCCAATGGGGACGCAATTGTGTATGTCTTCATCTCCCCAAAGGGGGGCATGTAAAACGGCTAAATTTTGGATGGGTTTGCCGGTAATGGGGTCTTTTCGAGAATGGTCTTTCGCCGCGCGAAAGGCAATGCCATAGAGACCACTGGTACCCCCACAGGTTAGGATATTGGCTCCTTTTTTAACCAGATCAATGACAACTTTTTCACAAAGTTGACCAAAACGAGCCAGCTCCCGTGTCATTGCCGATGTTCCCAGAATCGTGATTGTGTTTTGGCGGTTTTCGGGCTGGCTATAGTGCGTCTGCATCGAGGAGAAATTGGAAGACGTTTGCTGTGATCCAAAATGAAGCACGTGAAGGGCTTGGCGAGATGGCGGTTGTAACGCAAAGGCAATCATCAAAATGGAACCTCTTTGGGTAAGGTTTAATTTGGGTTTTTAAACAATATGGCGTGAGCTCATCAAGGTGCTCAGATCTTTATCCCCTCGGCCAGAGGCGTTTATTAACAAAATACCTGGATTGTCTGGTGTGAAACGATGCGCGTTTTGCTTTACCCAGTG
>JAYKJM010000162.1:0-17443 GCA_035285385.1 Vampirovibrionales bacterium | reverse complement strand
CTGGCCGACAATGCCCGATTAACCGTCCGATTAGCAAGCCCACCATCAAAGACATTTCGACCACCTGTTCGCATCATTCTGGATCGCACGCTTCGACTGGCATCTCATCTGGAAACATTAGCCCTGTTTAACACCGAAGCCACTCAACGCCGTTTAGAGGCGCCCATCTGGATGTTCTGTAGTCACCTGACGGTAAGCCGTTATCCAGAAAGGGTAAGCCGGCTTGAAGCAGCAGGCGCCATCATCTATACTGTGAATACAACGTTTGAAGGCCTTTGCCTAGAGGAAATAATGGCTACCTTATGGCAAAATAACCTCACCAGCGTTTGGGTTGAAGCCGGTGGTAGTCTGGCAGCCTCACTCGTCAAGACATCGTGGATAGATGATCTCTATTTTGTGATATCCCCCATGATTTTTAGCGATCCGGCTGCGATACCTGCCTTTAATAATGGCCTTCTCAAGCGTCTTGGCGATGGGCATCGCTATCATCTGCGCGCGGCTGAAATCATGGGACAGGATGCACTGTTGACGCTCAGAGCATTTCAACATTGAAACATTCAAGACATTACTCCATCTTGAGAGTGAGGAGGCGCCTCGGACAAGACTGTTATGTGTATTTTGACATCACCCTGGCCGATAAAAACATCATCCCCCCCCTCCCTCCTCTTCGGCTTACTGCATCCAACACTGTTTTTTAATCATTCATTTATGTGTTACTTGTTGCCTTCGTTTGTGAGCGTTTCTGAATGTCTAGCCTGCCGATTTGCCCCCTGCTTTCCATCCGAAACCCTGATGTGCATGAACTTTGTGTGGGTGAAAGCTGTGCCCTCTACCTGCCCAACGTGAATCGTTGTTCGTTGGTTTATATTGGCTATAAAGCCTTTGCTGAGCTTCAGAAATTACAACAAGCCCATAGCGGCTCATCAGCCTCAGCCAAGCCTACCCCATAAACGATTTTCACTTGCTGAAAGAAAAACCTCTGCGCCAAGTAAAACGTCTGTTTATAAAAAAATCCGTTATACTTAATATACCTCTTGAACACGACGGATTGAACCTGACTCAAACAAGCATTCATCACCTCAACACGATTGGTTTTGTTTCCTCATCCCTAAGCCTTCGATAAGAAGCCTCAGTAAGCACCAGATGCGAATTACCTTATCTCACATTCGACCTGACGGCATCCATGCACTTGTAGATTGGCCTTGCCCGGCTATGCCAGGACAAATTCTGAAGCTTGAAGGCGGCAATGACATTGCCTATACAGAAGTACTTTGCATCAATGGCCTCCAGCAAGACGCCTCACGGCAAGAAATCTCACTGAAGCTTTTATCTGGCAAGCCCAGCATGACACAGAGGCTAGCAACCGTCTTAACAAGAGAACAGTTGATTGACGACGTTAAGGCTCACCACCAACGCCTTTACCCGAATGAGCCCACTACTTTTCTCAACAACGACTTACCCCTTTCGATGGACGCCTTGGGCGGCTTAACCATTATTTCCACACCCGATGCCCAAAGCCTGAGCGCGTGCAGTCCGGCCCTACTGAAAGCCTTTTGCAACATCGCGCAGCCGCTTGTTATCGATACATCAGGGCAATTAAAACACCTCACAGATTTTAAGCACCTGCGCTTAGGGCATAGCGTCTTCAAAAACGACTCAAAGCCAAGCACCTCCTCGGTAGACTTGCCGTCGGCGCAGTTATCTATTGATTTGTTGGGTATTGAATTCTTACTCACCTCGATACCCGCCTTTTTTCCGCCAAGTCTGCGAGAAGACGTCTTAAAAACGCTGGCCACCATCCTCCCCTCCGAAGCAGGGTTTCTCTCCATTGAGCAGCTCCTCGAGCCGGCTCGCCTATCAGGCCTGCTATCGCAATTGCCCAGTGCCGGCAGGAGCCCACTGATTCGACTCCTGCATGAAGGCGCCTCATTGGGACTATTTGCCAAAACGCCCAATGACGTGTTTCTGCCAAATCTACTGGAAGAGCCCACCATTGTTGATTTGAGCGAACTTCGACCCTCTTGGCGACCCTGGTGCCTTGAGGCTCTCCTTCAGACCTGCTACCAAACCCTGTGCCATCGTCCCGCTCAAGCCAAGCCCATTCTTCTTGTGATGGTTCATCCAGAATACCTGGGCTCTGGGTTGCAACAATGGCGCTTTCTGTTTGAAAGCCAACATATTTCGCAAGTGCTTATCGTCCACGATCGCACCAACCTGATTGCCTTAAAGCATCAAACCACGACCCATATGGCATTAACAGCCCAGCACAGCCTGAAGGTTTGTGGGCAATTAACGCATCAACTTCCTATTTTAATCCATTTAGAGCCCGCCCCCTTTTCAAACCTCCCCCTGGCAGAATACCAAAAAAATCGAACGACGGGCGGACCAACACATACAAAGCCACAACCCGAACCAGAGTCTCAAAACGACACGATTGGTACTCCCCCAGATGACGCCTTCATTTGCAAGCTGGAGGGTGACACCCTCCTTGGCGATGACCCCGGCTTTATGCCTGATACTTTTTTAGAGCCCCCGCAGGCCTTGCTCGCAGATGATATTGAAGACTTTACCCCCTCCACGTATCACCTTGCCCCCGATTTGGCAGATAATGCGCCCTCTTCTGCGGCTCATCAGATAGCACAGGAGTCCATCATCAGAGGCTCTTCAGGCGATAGCACGCCTCTAATTCCAACAGAATATGAGCTTACGTCGCCTGATGTTCTGCTATCCAACTCGCATCAAGAAATTTCCCCAGGGTGGCTAGATTTTGATCTTCCCCTGCCAGGCGACCCTGACAAAAGCCATGCCCCAAAGCTGGATGTCTCAACGTTTGAGCCGGATGCAAACCAGATAACCCTGCCATCGGCGCCGATGGCATCTCAACGTTTTCAGCCCGAGGCCGAACCAGTCGTTTCAGACTGGGATTTTTCAAAAAGCGGGGCTGATATCCCAAATCCCCTTCCTCAAGCGGCTTGGGAAGTGCCCCAACAGGCCTCCTCCGTTGACAACGCCCACCATGACGGCGGACTCCTCGGTTTTGGCACGCTGATGCATGATGCCTTGACCGCAGGTTCCTCCTTGAGCGTCTGCCCAGAAGCAGATTTTCTTCTGAATGACCCGCTTTTATCCACCGCTGAGCAACCCCAAAATTTCTTAAATCCGGATCTCCTTATCCCGCAAGGGCTATTGACGACTCATGAAGCCGAAATGCCATTGGCGCCAAGAGCTGACGACTTAATCACTGACGTTCTGCAAATAGCCCCTCCCCCTGGTATCGATTTTTCGCACTTGCCTTCTGAACAACCAACACCGCCGCTTGAAGGTGCTCCTACCCCCAAAAACCCCGAACCTTACACCGTCAATCATGAGGCCAGCGGGGAAGCCGCCTCTTTGAGCCAGGCACTTGTAAATTTTATGCAAGGTGAGCGCGTCCAGCACCCACAATATGGCCAAGGCGTTGTGCAGTCTATCATTGACATGGGGAATCGTACCATTTTGAATATTCAATTTGATGAGGCTGGCAAACGCTTGCTCGATCCAAATTTAAGCCCACTGACAAAAATGACTGAGACAAATGACTGAACATTTGACTCACTCGCTGCTATAGTTTCTCTGATGCTGAGCACACATCATAAGTGCCGCCTGTGCGTGAGGTCTCTGAGCAATGCTTCGCCGTATTATTACGTTGGTTTTAAACATCACCCTGGTGATGATGTTTTTAATAGGTGGCTCGCTCCGGGTGGAGTGGGCGCCAGAAACCTCCAATCAGGCATTGAATCACAAGGCGATTCCGAATCCAGTGCCATTTCAGGTTCAAGTGGCTCTTCGATTTCAGTGGCCGAAAAACGCACCAAAATTGGCAAAAACTAACGATGCGGCTTTTATTAATACCATTGGCTGGTTGATCACTCAGGGGTTGTGGCAACGATGGAGCCAATTAATTTACATTGGCCCTTATCAAGCAGCCCCTTAAATCAAGAAAGGCCTTCAAGAAAACTTCGAATCAGGCGCTCCAGCGTGAGTGCCGCCAGAAAAGACACACTTGCCCAGCCATTGGCCGTGAAAAAAGCCGCATTGACTTGACTCAAATTACACGCAGAAACCAATCGATGTTGCCAGACTAGAAAAACGCCCATAAGGCTTGTCGCAAGCCAGTATCCCCAACCGACACCACCAGCAGGCTGCCAAAAGGCTGAATAAGCCAAGCCAAACGCAATCAGACAGACGATAGTCAGAATATGCAGGCCTTTTGAGAGGGCAAGGGATGTGGGTACTCCAAGCCAGGCCGGAATACTATGCAGACCATAGCGGCGATCAAAATCAATGTCTTGACAAGCATAAATGATGTCAAACCCTGCCACCCAACAGGCAATGGCCAGCCCTAACAAAACAGGCAACCCACCATTGAGACTTGCGCTCAAAGCGACCCACCCCCCAATGGCGGATATACCCAGTGCAAGGCCTAAAACGCAATGGCACAAACTGGTAAAACGTTTTGTAAAAGAGTACAAAATCAGGACGGCATAGACGATGGGCAATAATTGAACACATAAACTCGGTAAATGCGTGGTACTCCAAGCCAGCAGCGTGCCGGCAGCAAGGGTTAAAAACCACGCTTCTGGATATTTCAATCGCCCACTTGGAAGCACCCGAGATTGTGTACGAGGATTTTTAGCATCAAGATGACAATCCAGCAGGCGGTTTAACCCCATTGCAAACGTTCGACCTGAGACCATGCAAGCAATCACCCAGAGGGTTGTTGTTAAATCTGGCCAACGTGTGTCAGATGCCGCCAAAAGCAAAGCCGACAATGCAAACGGCAGCGCAAAAACCGTATGTTCAAACGCGACAAGCTCACCATAGAGGCGTATTTTACGAATCCATTGCATAAAAGATACCGTCCTATTGAGCTTTTGATGATTTAGCTAAAATACAACTCGATTTTGGGGAGAGGATTCCTCTGGTTAGAGGATAGGGTAAGCCGATAAACGCTCGATACCCCTAGTGTAGGCCAAGTCCATTATTTCTAAAGAGGGGACGCTCAAAACTTTTATTGTCCAAGACGTTTTTTGTCACACGCTGAGCCCAAAACAATACCGGCTATTATCAGCGCCTATCCTGTTTTTTTTTCTCTCTCTCTCTTTTCCCTGATGAACCACGCACGGCGTCGAGTAATCGACGCCTTTATTTTTTTTCGAGCCCTCAATGGCCTTATTTTGTTATCCCCCCTTGTGCGTTTTACACCAACTCAGCTAGAGAGATTATCGCACTCAGAGATTATCACCATGCATTGAGCACTGAGTTGAGGGCAAAAAAAGCCTCAAACCGCTTGATTTTCAATTTTGCTCGCTAATCCACGCGCCTTGAGCAGCGTATTGAGAGACACCAAGATACTGGGATAGTTGCGCTGACTCTCCAGCGAGCATCCGAAACACTCCGACGATTTGCCCACGAGGGTCCTCATGGCTTGGGCTCGATCACTGTGCCAGAGGGCTTGAAAATCATAGTTATAATCGCGCAAATGGCCAAAAGCTTTTTCTTCTTGCGGATTATGGGCAAATTCTTCGCAGCCTGAGACAGATCCTTCACTGCTAATATAAGCCCCCACAGAGCCCGCCTGACAGCAAAAAGCAGGCTTTTGAGAGCTCATCATGCGCCGGTTTTCTTCCTGGCTGAGTAAGTCCACGGCCGATTTCATTGCCCCATCTGCCGGCGTGGCCGTATGGTACAAAAACTGAAGCCTGCCTGAAATCACATCTTCTCGCACTTGTTGGGTAATGGCCTGATAAGTTGCTTCAAAAGGCTCCAGCGTTGCGCTGCGACGACGCGCAGAAAAACTGGCCAACGGAGAATTGGCCATCTGCACACTGCGACGCATCAGATTGAGGTTCCACTTATCCGGTCGCAACACATCACGCACAACGGCATACCAATCTGGCAACAGCGCGTGATTATCTGGCGTACACACCGTACAAAGCTGCACATCGAGCAACTCATAGTCAAATTCTTCTCGCATTTGCTGCAATCCCACCATGGCATCAATGGTATTTTGCCAAGCATTCCACCCTTTGGCTTTGGTGGTTCGCTCCTTGTTATTGATACTGGGAGGCCCTTCAATGCTCAAACTCCACGTTAAGTGCAGCCCAGGACACGATTGCATGATACGATGCGTGATTTGAAAGAGCAATTGAGGCTTCCAGGCATTTGAGATGATATAGACCGATTGCACAGGGGTAAGTCGGTAGGCCGCTTCAATAATTTCCGGCAAATGGCGGTTAAGCGTTGTTTCACCTCCGGAATACACAATAACATTCATGCTATTGCCAAGCGTGGCATACGTTTTCTCAATTTCGGCCAGGGAGAGCTCGTTGGTTTTGGCATTGAGCGTATCGGCAAAACTACAGAAGCTACAGGCGTAATTGCATCGTGTCGTCACAATGTGAGTCATCATGACAGGATTTGGGATACGGCCCAACAATTTTGCCCCGTAGGTGCGCAACAGCGCCCAACGCATTTCTCGATTTTTACGGCTCCTAATGGGCGCAGACACCTCACGCTCTGAGAGTGCACTGTAGCGGGATAAATCCACACCCAGCGCGTCGCGACGCTGTTCAAGAGGCAAATGGACCAACGACAAGAGATTATCGAGCTCATGGCGAGCACGCTCATGGAGGCTGGTATTTTTCAAGCCATCAGCACCATTGCAATCAGCCGGTGACGATACAGTGGGGAGGGAGAGAGACATAGAGATTTATTTTAGAGCGTTTTTGTAGATTTGTCTTGCAAGAGGTAACATTGGCTTAACGGAGGCCTGATATCGCCGTGGAGGAGAGCAACATCGGCGGTGCGGATGCTGGCATTGAGGCAGGCACTGAAAACGGAGAGGCATAAGGCACCGCAGTCTGCATCCCAAAAGAAGCCTGACCCGCATAGGCAGGCCATCTAGGCGAAGCTAGAGGAACCGGGGCAATGTAGGGGGTGGATAATCTTGAAAGCACGGGGGCTTTGAAAGTAGAAGCCACAGTAGGGGGAGGCGTTTTTTGACGTGAAGGGTTATTTCTTAGAAAGGTCTTTGCCGCCATGGCGTTGATAAACATAGGACGAAAAACGCCATAAGTCAGAGTATTCATCAAAATAATGAACCCAAACTGCTGAAGCGTAGAAGCTTTCTTAAGATTTGGCATGCGAAATAATTTTTGAATCATGTCCAGCCGCTGATTGTAAATCTCTGTCGCGATGGCGGGCAAGATAGAGCCAATGAGATTTAAGCCATGGCTGGTTAGACTGCGAACGGTTTCCATTTTGGTCAGGGTGTTGACCTGCTCTGGGTCGACCCCGCTTCGAGAAAGCTGAAAGTAGGTCAAAAAAGGCTGAATGGTCGTTGCTGGCATATGCATGAGCGCTGGCGACCACAACGCAATTTTTTCAGGGTTTCTAAAGTGCTGTATTAATCGAGCCAGAATGTTTTTTGAAGACCCTGATACAGGTGACACAGCAGCCTGACTGGAGACTTTTTTGACAACCGTCTCTGCCGCAGCAGCCACCGTTGAGGCTGCAGACAACGTCTGAGCAGGCCGAAAAGCTCCTGAAAAACCAGGAGCTTTTACAGCAAGAAGTAACGGCTGGCGACAACCAGTCAAGCAATTTATTTCTTTCATAAGAGTGTCTCCCTTCGCTGGCATTACCCAGAGCAGGTTCAAAGGGTTCCGCGCGGCAGCCGAGGGGTCAATTCTTGGAACACACTAAAAAGCAAACTGACTTTTAGCTGGCGTATCGCAGTCTCAGCCAATAACCTCGAAAATCGAGTTATTAGCACCCCGATCATAACAAAATGACATTATTTTACGTGCACAAAAACACTAACAGATTATTTTGTGCGGATGCAAGCCAAGGCTTTCACAAGTGACAGAGCATGTCAAGATTTTAACATCTTGAGCCGACATCATTGACATAAAGGCGGTATAGACAAAAACAACAATCTGCGTACTGTTTAGGATGAGGTGGTTATGTTAAAAAAGGTCGCTCTAGGATGATGTTTCAGCAGCACATGACACGAGCCATCCACATAGAAAAACCGGGTTGGTATGGCGTCACAATCATTCAAGATGGAGACTTGGCATGCTGAGCGCCTATTCACCATTTTTGGGGCCTCCTATTCGGCGAGCCACATTGGCCAACAATCTCCCAAAATCTGGAAATGCGAATTTACCAGGTGAGGTGGAGACCGCTGGCATTCAACCTGGAGCCAGCCTGCCAAAATCACAAGCCTCATCCACGGCCTCAGAAACAAGTCTCTCCTCTGGGCAAACCAACCCTCAAAGCCGCCAGAAGCTCTCTTTAGGCGGGATTATACAAGATTTTCGCCGAACCATGGCCGCACTGGGCACACAAGATGACACCAAAGAGGCTGTCGAGAACTACCTGAATGTGACTATTCTGGAATCTCAAAAAGAGAACCCCAGTATTGGCCTTATCAAAGGCTTGTTAAAGTCTGCCTCTGACCGGCTGGATGGTGCGATTGGTAAAACCTTGAATCAGCCCTCGCATGTGGTCAGAGAATGGATGGATGCGGTGTTATTACAAGAGGTTAATTTTAAAGAAAGCGATATCAAAAATGCTCCGCTCAAGTCTTCATTACATCAAGCCTCTGCGCTCATGGAGTCTGCGCAACATGCCTTGGCCACAGGAGAGCCTGAAGCCGCAACCTCCGCCTGGCGAAAGCTGATTGCCGTGGCAGAAGCATCACTGTCAAGCCGAGAAGCCGAAAACGCACTTTCTACGTTCAAAAACGCAACAGAGGTAGCCAAGCAGCTGAATCAGCCAGATATTCTAAAGGCGTCTCTATCTGGCATGGTAAAAGCCTATCTCGATCTTAACCAGCACGATATGGCCTTAAAAGTCCTCCAGGTGGCCGATCGATTAAAGCCATCAAACCCGTGATAGTTCATCTAATGGATGCGGCCAAAACCTTCCTTAGCCTTAAATGGAGCTATAGCTAAGGGCTTTTTAAGTCGCCTAAACAGCACCATGAGGCTCAGTCTCATCCAGACAGCCTGCATGGAAGCAATAAATATGCTAAATTGTCATCTTTTATTATAGTATTTTAACTCATGGTGAGTGGGTTGGCTTCATAGGGTCAATATGGCATCAAACCAGACGGGTAAATCCAGTAAACTTTTTATTCGCAGCGAAGTCTTGGCTGTGATTGCGCTGCTCAGTCATGCATCCGGCAACCCAGAAATTGCCTCTGAAGCCCACGATATTGATAAAGCTCCCAATCGCTTGGAACGTGCCAAACAGATCAAGCGACTTGCCAAAATTGAGCCGCGCCAAGCGCTATTGGATATCCTCTTGAAGGAGCTCCCTCGCAGTGCCGAGCATCGGCCAACGCTTCAGGTTGTCTGCGAACTGTTGATGGAACTAGGAGACCTTCAACATCTCAAAACACCGTTATGGGACATGATTAAATCTCTAGAGACCACCGATGACGTCAAAGATGCCGCCAACCTGACCCTTCGACAACTGGGCGATGCCAGCGATCCGGATTTATATTTAACCTACCTCCATGATCCAGAAGAGTTAATTACTCGAGAAACCGAGCGCATGTTGGGCGTTTCTGCCAGTAACCCTGAAGCCCTGATTGATTTTCTCGATTTTTTATTCTCGCTACCGGCTGCCGAACAGCAAAATTTGATTCAGTCCCTCCATGCTGACTATCCAACCGATGAATTACTGAATTTATATATGGCCGCCTTACTGGCCGACCCCTTGCCAGAGCTTGCCGTCGTGATGCTCAAAAACGTCTCTCAAATTCGAAGCCCTCGGGCTGCAAAATTTTTAATGGCAACAGAGCACTTTTTTACCACCCACCCCAAACTGCAAGAAGGTCACATTCAGGAAGATTTAAGCCGTCTTTGGCGCTTGGCCGAGAAGACATTCCGCCTTCAGGGGATAAATACGCCGAATGCTTGCCAGTTGCCGGCACTGGAAACCATCACTTTTATTGAATCGGCCGTCAGTCCGTCCTCCTCCGAAAATGCGACCTGCTTCATTACCTTGCCGGATATTTTAGGCAATCAAGGTGTGCTCATCGGGCGAGCGCACGGCAATGACGACATGATGCTTTTTTGCGTGGCCATGAATGATGTCTCGGGCATTGTGGATGCCTTTGGCTTTCAGCAATTATCCCGTGATGATTACGAGCGCATTGTGGGCAAATTCCAAGAAGAGTCTAGCAAAATTGAAATCCCACTAGAGACCTGCCGGACGTTGCTACAAAGTGCTGAAGAGCGCAACTGGCAGTCTCATCACCCTCTGCCATACGAGTATACCTGCTGGAAAAGCCTATTTTCTGGCTCTGATAACGACCCTAACCTGAAACATGGCCTTTTCAATAAAATCTCTGATTGGTATAAACCAGACTGGCAAGCATGCACTCAACAGCTTAGCCAGTTTCCAGATTTTAGCAAATGGTTTTTGGATGAATTTGACAGCCCAATCCTTGAGAAGACAGCAAGAAGCGTTGAAGCCCTTCTAAACGAAGCAACACACGAAGGCTGGCCGTTATCGCGCGCAAGTCAAGCCTTAGATGAAATGACCCAAGCCTTGAGTCAAACCCTACTGAAAAGCACAAGCCCGCACACAACGTCATCATCAAGGGACGTGCCAGAAGTGCTCATCAACCGGCTGGCGCTAAGTGCTTACCTCCTCAGCTTGCAGGGCAGTATGACCTTTGCGCAGCTGGCCGCCACAGAAGCACTTCGACTGCACCAAGCTTTAGACAAAACCACCGAGGAGGCCATCGCGCAAAACGGTCATTTTTTTTACTGGATTTGCCAACGCAGCATCGAAGAGTGCCTGCTAAAGTATCGTCTGCAACCAAAAATCCCCGCCAATATCGTCGAAAATATTAACGCGCTTTTAAAGACACCCTGGCCGAGCATGCCACCCGCACTGACATGAGCCTAAATGGGTGTTGCATCTGGCCTGAATGGGACGGCAAAAAACCACTACGATACATTGTCACCAAAAGCGTCGGCAATCGCCGAAGGCAGTTGACGCATCGGACGCCAGCGCTCATCCACCACGGTGCACACCGTAGTTGCTACAAGTGTAGTCGTCACACGGTCAGAATCTACCCCCTGCTTTTGCACGTGCTGCTCAAAAACCAGCCGACAGCGACCCTCTCGATGCCCAGTGGTCACAAACGTAAGAACATCCCCAAAATAAGCCGGGGCTTTAAACGCCAATTGCTGAGAGACCACTGGAAATAAACACGCTCTGCTTTGAGGATCGTAAGGGGGTCGGCTTAAATCGATGCCGCGATCCAGTAACCACTTGACTCGTGCCTGTTCAAGCCACTTGCTATAGGCGCCGTGCCACATGACACCATAGCAATCTGTGTCGTAGATTTGCACGGTTAAAACAATAGAAGAGCCAGCCATCACTAAAATATTAAACTTTCCCAAGAAAATACACAAAAACAAAAAGACAGGTTTTAATATAAATAGCACAAGTTTAAAAATTGCGTGCTTGAGTGGGTGCCTCGCAATACAAAGCGTTTATGCTTATTGCCTTGGCTATGATGGTTTTTAGAAGCACTTTTAATGGTGATACCACCATGGAAAAACTTGACACGGAAAAACTTGACACTTTGGTATAATACGACCGGGTTGATTAGTCATTATTTTTAAGTTCCTTTTTGCACAACTCTTTAAAGGGTCATTGATAGATGGACACGTTTAAGCTCATTCAAAAATTTTTTGCTCACATGAGCTGCGATCAATGTAAGTGCCCGTTTGAACCAACCGGCATCCAGCTTATTCGCGAAGAAGATGGCCTATACATTGTTTCCATTTATTGTCACCAGTGTCAGCAGCAAATAGGTGTGGCCATGGTCGGGGTTGAAACCCGAGATGTTCATGTCAATGACGCCATGATGCACGAAGAACCCGAGGCCGCCAAGTTCCCTCATGCACTTTACGGTGGCACGCCAACCCTGCGCCAGAGTCACTCTGGTGCCCACCATCGATATGCCGCCTATGACCCTGAACTGACGCCTTCAGAGCGCAGGCGATTGGCAGCTTTTGCCCCCATTACCGAAGATGATGTGATGGATGCACACCAATTTTTCAAAAATCTGGATGCCAGCTGGTCAGCCTATTTAACCCACGCTAAAAAGCCATCAATCAAACCAGATCTGAGAGAGAAAACAGACTCAGAAACGGCTGTCCAAAACGCTTTTGAAGGGTAAGTGCCGACTCGCCCGAGCGATTGACCAAGGACAGGATACCCTGTGGTCGAACGTTGGGATAGTTTTTGGCAAGGACATCCAGTGCTTTTAAGAGCGAGCCGCCGCTAGTAACGACATCTTCAAGCATCATTACCTGCATCCAGGGTGCCAGCGAGCCTTCAATAACTTTTTGTGTGCCATGGGCTTTTGTTTGAGCTCTGACCAGAAAGCCTGCTTTTATTGGCTGGCCTACCATGGCCGACTGAGACAAGACGGCACTCACCAAAGGAGCCGCACCCAAGGCCATGCCCCCAACGGCATCTGGCGAGAAGGCATTGGCATCAAGAACCGCGTGGAACAACCACCCGATCAAGTAACTGCCGCGCGCACTCAGCGACACACAACGAGTATCCAGGTAGAGGTCACTTTCTTGACCTGAGGCCAAGGTAAATCGTCCCCGACGAATGGCCTGTGTTTTGAGAAGTTCTCGTAGCTCCTCTAAATAGTGACGAAACAGCAACGTGTCGGGCAAAAACATGGCGGCACCTATGAGCAACACTACAAACTTATCGTTTCATTCTTATCGTTTGATTCTTTTCGTTTCATTATACCCAGAGCCACCCCGAAATACGGTCAATTCCCTGAAGCCCCCAAGGCGGCCAGACGCTCTTGCAGGATGGCCATCACCCGCTCTGGTTGAAACGTCTGCTTGCCCAAGCGATAGGCAGATTGATAGGCCTGACGAGCAGCCGATGGCTGATTCCCTTCCAGCCAGAGCACATTGCCCTGTTGCCAATACCACTCCATGGCGTCCTGGACATCCCCCTTCTGCTCAGCCTCTTGAGCCGCCATCGCCAACGCATACGCCGCCGATCGCCAATGGCCTTCTGCTAAATAACTTTCCACAAGCGTCTCTATATCGGTATTCGGAAGCGCCTCGGTGAAAATATTTTCGGACAAGGAAGCCGCCGCGTTCGTTTCAACCCCAGAATGGCGCGCCTCAGGAATAATTTGCTCAGGCCATGCCACAACCGCAGGCTGCTGCGATAGATTATCTGAAACATTAACAGGAAGCCTTGCAGGAAATATCGGCCATTGAAGCCAGTTTTCCGACATCAGAGAGTCCTCTGGGACCATAAACCCCGTCTTTTGACGATGCGCCATCAGATGATGCAGGGTTCTGGGGTCACCCGTTTTCTGTGCATGAAAATCACGTTCACGTTTCAAGCGCTGGGGCGAGTAAAAGAACGGCTCAACATCCGACGGAGTGAAGCGCTGTGTGGCATAAAACCGGCCTAAGGCAGCATGCATTCGACTCATCTGCGACCAATGCATCGTTAAAAGATACGCACTTAAAGGCGCTTTCAAAACCGGACTAATCCAGTAGAACGTGCCTTGTCGAAGCAAAAGACAACCCAGTGGTGTTTTTTCTTGAAGAAACGCGCTCACGCTGTCCCCCTCTTCGCCTTCGCAAAGGGGGTCTGCATGCCATGTCTCAGAGGGTGCGCCATCCGACACAAAAGTCAACATCTGGCTCATCATCCGCGGCGAAAGTGGATGACGAACGCACAATAAAATCCAGAGTAAATTTGACATCAGTGGCGTTTGATTCGCCACAAAAGCCTGCCAAAGCTTCCACCAAAAGGGGAGCCATTTATTTTGAAGTTCCTTGGCTAAACTCAGCTCCGAAAACAGCCCCTTGTTAACAATCTCAAGAAACAGGGCCTGAAAGGCCTGGTCACTGCTTGGTGTAAAGAGGGCGCTTTCAAGAAGCGTCTTATTATCAAGAATACAGTGATACAGCCGGCTTAGCCAAGCGGCAAGCCAAGGATAAGCCACTGCCGAGGACGCTGTTGAGAGCATCAGAGAGGATCGACAGGGTGGCGGCAGCAACGTCCGCCAGAATGCCAGCGATAAGGGCGGCAAAACAAGATGGCAGAGCCCCAGCGTGGAGGAGGGATGCAGACTGCCCAGTGGCACATGGTGGCCAGAGAAAATGAGTTTAAGATTCGGGTAATTTAAAAGATGATTAAAGAGATCCACACATTTGTCAGCAAGGCGATCCTGTTTATCCAGTAGCACGCTCACCGAGTCAACAATTACGCAAAGCGCCACCTGTTTTTCTGCCAGCACCCCCAAAATCTTATCAAGCAGAACGTGACGGCGACGGGGTGCTTCATCAATAAAATCAGACAAATTAACGCCCGACAGCGCATCGTTTAAATCTGCATGCACATGCTCTGTTATAGCCAAGACCAGTTGCCACAAGATGTTTTCACAGAGGCTCTCTGAATCATCTAACAGGGTGGGCGACAGCCAGATCAGATGTTCTGAGCCCCCGCCAAACAATTCAATCAAGCCGCGCAAAAGGGTTGTTTTACCACTGCCCGGCGGGCCAGAGATAAAAATAACACGGGTCTCTGAGGCGTTGAGCAAACTGGCCAACCGCATGATCTCTGAGAGGCGATTTTCAAACACACGCGGCTCATACAAAAGCCGTTGACGCATCGGATACCGTCGCGCGTTGGCCTGACGCCTTTCTGAAGAGTTGACGGTGCCTTCCAGCACTTGCCGAACACGTTGAGGAACAAATGCTCCCGCGCCCAATCGCTCCAGCAGGTCGGCCTGGATAAAGATCGGCGGCGGATAATCCGCATCAAAAAAAAGCCGAAGGGGCAGCATAGGGCTCTTCTATTCTTGAGGTCGAACCACAGCAACACTCACGGATTGCACGTTATCGAGGGCTTCCAGCTGACGCACAACACTATGAACCGTTAAAGTGCGCGCAGGTTGCGACTCCAGCAGGCAACGCACGTGAGAGACCTGACTATCCACGCTTTCAGTAGTAGATATTTCAAGGGCGCTATCGCCAAAACGCGCTTCAAACCAGCCCATAGTATTTTCCACAGCATCTCTGGGGACGGCAATTTTTGCCAAAATCTGAAAGCCCTTGGTGTGCTTGCCCAACAAATTACGCTCCAGGCGGCCAAAAATAAACAGAACACCCACGGTGGTCAGCGCCGCCATCAACGAGAGCGTATAATCGCCAAGTCCTGCCAACATGCCGATGCTGGCCATCATCCAGAGGCTTGCGGCGGTGGTGAGACCTCGGATATTGGCGCCATGCCTTAAAACAGCCCCCCCACCAATAAAACCAATCCCTGAAACCACTTGCGCCGCAATCCGGGCTGGATCGCCAGATTGTGTCGCACCAGAGGTTAAGCCGTGAGGTGAAATATGAATTGAAATCAGCGTAAAAATGGCTGCCCCCATACAAACCAAGACATGGGTGCGGAGTCCGGCGGTTCGCTGACTAATTTCTCTCTCAATGCCGACAATAATGCCTATCACCAATGCCCAGGCAACCCGCATCATCGGATTATCCCACTGAGCAAGCACACTATTCAGCGGCTCTGAGAAACTAAACGTCATAAGATGAAATCACGGGCTCTCTTTCTCGTCAGCAGATTCAAAACCAGGGAAAATTGCGTTAATTTTTATGATTCAGGCCTTCAGGGCTTATTTTAGCGTAAAATGCGGCGCTTTTGTGGGTTTTAAGAAGATGAAAGGCTATCTTTGGCCTATTGACAGGAGATCCCCAGCGCCACCAAGCCGCGGTCTCCCCTTGACCTTGCCCTGAGATTTTTCTACCATAACAGCTGTGTATCCTTCTGGTATGATTCTACTAAACTAAATTGTTCTTGAATCTGCCTGTAAAAACTATCTTTCATCCAAACGCACTGATTGGGGTGTCGCCAAGCGGTAAGGCAGCTGGTTTTGGTCCAGCCATTCCGAGGTTCGAATCCTTGCACCCCAGCTTTTTAATTTTGAGTGGTTTCATTGCGTTTTTGATACACTGCGCTCGTGTCTTTGCTTAAATGTGCTTGGATACACTTGGATGTGATTAAATAAAGGCACTTTACACAAATGCCTCTACTGACCCTCATCGCAATACGCGCGCAATACTCGAAGGTGTGTTGAATTTTGTAAAGTCGCGTGATTGCCGAATGATCTGATTTTTTAAATTTTTTAATCTGTTTTTTACTCTTTTTAAACGAAAAGGTATGGTGCCATGTCCCAACAGTTACTGCGCGAAATTGAACAGTCTTACCTCAAAACCGATTTGCCCGATCTTCAACCCGGAGATTCGGTAAAAGTGATGGTGCGAATTAAAGAAGGAGCCAAAGAGCGCCTTCAAGGCTTTGAAGGGGTTGTCATCAAGCTGCAGGGCAGTGGCACCAGCCGAAGTGTGACGGTGCGTCGGGTGTTTCAGGATGTGGGCGTTGAGCGCTCTTTCTTGATTCATTCGCCCAAAATCGAGAGCATCAAGGTGTTGCGCCGCGGTATTGTCCGCCGTGCTCGTCTGTATTACCTGCGTAATTTACGCGGGAAGTCCGCCAGAATTAAAGAGCGCTTGGTGGTCAAATCCGCCGACGCCAAACAAAAAGTGCCTGCTGCCGTCTAAGGATGATGCTGCCGGATGTTTACATCTTTTAGCCGCGTTCATTTTGGTTCGGCTCCTCCAAAGCAAAAAGAACGTCAGCAAGCTACCCCCCCCCCTCGTGCTTAGACGGCTGGCAACTGCTATAACAAGTGCGGTAACTCCAGGCAACTCCTATTTTTCGATTTTTGACAAAAACAATCAGTTGGTGGCTCAGGGGCGTTTTGTACCTTCATCTCCAAACCCGATTGACCGTTACATCACGCTAGGTGAGCTCGCAAGTAAGCCCGGCGGCCAAACTGGTACTTCTGACCCAAGATGGCACTCTTACCCACAATCGATTTACCTCACGCCCGACGACGCACAGCCGGCAACGGTTCCTGACGGTTGGTATCCGCCGGATTACTTGAGGCCCTTAACAACCCTTGCCCAAAATCTTGCTGGAATGCGCGTTGTGACATTCCCTTCACTCGAAGATCGCCGCTTGAGTCGACAAGGGTAACTCGTTTTTGCTGTGAGAAAGCCAGCCAATCTGTGCTCATATTGTAACGGCCTGTAACAGCTTTCGAACATATATACGTTATTGATCAATTTGATATCTTTTATTGTTTTTATTTTAATAAGCCAAACTTATTTGAAAATCCCCAAATCGAGAGAGTCAGTGAGTAAATCGCCCTCAGAACAAACCCGGCTTCAACCGCCAGAGCCCGCGTTGCATTAGCCCCAGCGTGCTTGTTATATCGCTTAAGGAGTGAGCCCCATCATGAGCT
>JAYKJM010000161.1:0-10385 GCA_035285385.1 Vampirovibrionales bacterium | reverse complement strand
ACATGCCAGATATGTTGGTTATATTCCATAACAGCCCGATCTGCCGAAAAATAGCCTAACCGTGCGGTATTCAGCACAGATTGAGACGCCCACGTGGCAAGATTCTCAAAGGTTTGGCTCAATCGTGCCTGCGTGGCAGCGTAATCGGCATAATCAGCAATCACACAATAGTTGTCGTGAAAGCGCAGGTTCTCGACAACCGATTCAAATACCTGAGCATCGCCGTTGCTAAAGACACCTTGGGCAATTTGAGATAACGTTTCTTGCAGCTCAGGCAACTGGGCAAGAAAAGCCTGGGGAGAATAGCCCTGTGAGCGCAGCTGGGCAACCTCGTCGCTGGTCATCCCAAAACGATAAAAGGCGTCAGCACCAATTCGATCCAGCATTTCAGCGTTGGCACCATCCAAGGTGGCAATCGTCAAAGCACCATTGAGGCCAAACTTCATATTGCCTGTGCCGGAAGCCTCCATGCCCGCCAGCGAAATCTGCTCTGAGATATCAGCGGCAGGATAGATAAATTCTGCCTCCTGAACATTAAAGTTAGGATAAAACACCACCTTCAGGCGATCCGCAAGCGTGGTATCGGCGTTAATCACGTCAGCCACGCTGCAAATCAGTTGAATGATCTTCTTGGCCATCCAATAGCCAGGGGCTGCCTTGCCGCCAAAAATAAACACACGCGGTGGCCACGATCTAGCTTTTGGATCAGACTTCAACTGACGATACAGCGTGATGACATGCAAAATGTTGAGGAGTTGGCGTTTATATTCATGAATGCGCTTAACTTGAATGTCAAACACGGCGTGGGGATTCACTTCAATTTGTGTGCGCTCCCAAATGCGCTCAGCCAATGCAAATTTATTGCCCGCTCGCACCTCGGCCCAGCGCGTCAGAAAATCAGAATCCTCGGCAAAGGCCTCCAGAGCTGTCAAAGCGGTTGGCGCTTTTAGCCAGTGATCACCGCCAAGGGCATCGCAGATTAATTCACTCAGTGCAGGGTTGCTGATTTGCAAAAACCGTCGATGGGAAATGCCATTGGTCACATTACAGAATTTTTCGGGTGTCCAGGCGGCATAATCGGCCAACACGGTCTGTGTCAGTAATTGACTGTGCATGGCCGAAACGCCATTGACGTGATGGCTGCCATGGGTGGCCACATAAGCCATTCGCACTTGGCGCTCTGCGGCTTCCTCAAACAATGAGAGGCGGCGTTGCCAGTCAGCAATAACCCCTGCATCGTGATTCTGATAGCGCTCAGCAACGTCATTCATGAGCCGACGATTGATTTCATTGGCAATATCAAGATGGCGAGGCAGCAGGCGGGCAAACAACGACACGGGCCAGCGCTCGAGCGCTTCTGGCAACAGCGTGTGGTTGGTATACGCGCAAGCCTGTTGGGTAATGGCCCACGAGGCATCCCACGAGAGCTGATGCACATCCACCAGCAAGCGCATAAGCTCTAGTACGGCCAGCGCCGGATGGGTGTCGTTAAGCTGCACGGCAAAATGCTGATGGAAAGATGAAATGGAGAGGTTGCGTGTTTGCAGTATCTGGATCATATTCTGCAAGGAGCAGCTGACCAAAAAATATTGCTGTGCCAGACGCAATAACTTGCCTTTATCTGTCTCATCATTAGGATAAAGCACCTTGGAAAGCGTTTCAGAAAAAATCTTTTCATCAACGGCGGCGTGATATTGCCCCTGGTTAAATCTCTCAAAATCAAAAGATTCAACCGCTTCTGAGCGCCAAAGCCGCATAATGGCCAGGCCTTCATCGCCACGGGCACCCGCAATCGGAACATCATGAGCAACCCCTTGAACCATCCGCTCAGGATGCCACTGCACTTGCAATATTTGGGTTTTGGGATCGCTTTGATAGCTAACCCACCCCCCCAGAGGGATAAGATAACTGATATTGGGACGATGAATCGCCCAAGGATACCCTTTGGCCAACCATTTGTCAGTCAGCTCTCGTTGTTGGCCTTGTTGAACCTCCTGCTTAAACAGGCCAAATTCATAGAAAATACCGTAGCCTATAGCAGGAATACCCGTATTAGCCATGGCTTCCAGATAGCAGGAGGCCAAACGGCCTAATCCGCCGTTGCCAAGACCCGGCTCCACTTCTTCTGCCAGTAAATCATTAAAATTAATGCCCAATTGCGTCAGCGCGGTTTGTAAATGATTCATTAAGCCCAAATTGCTCGCGTTGCTTCGCAACAACGGTCCAGGTAAATATTCAGCCGAAAGGTAGCCTACCAGTTTGACTTTTAAACCAGAGGCTGGGTGCGACATCAGGTTATTGGCGCCCTGCAAAATAAGCTGCATGAGATAATCGCGCAACGTGAAGGCAACGGCCATATAAATATCAAACGGGGTCGCTACCGTTGGATGGCAGCCGACTGTACCACACAAATGATGGGTAATAGCGCGCTTGATGGCCTCCACAGAAGTATCTAGCTGGGTGGGGACCTGAATTTGATTTTCTAGCATCAACGATGACATCCCGAAGCCCTCCAGAAGGTTCTCAAAAAAAGGTTTTACGCCTCAGACGATTTTGATGAGACTTGCATTGTACGATTTTGCAGTCGGCCAAGCAACGAATGGATGATCACATAGAGAACCGGCGTGGTTAAAATGCCCAATATCGTGGATATCACCATGCCGCCGACAACCGCCGTGCCAAGAGATTGACGGCTAAAACAGCCCGCACCTGAGGCCAATGCCAAGGGTAAGAGCCCCAGAATAAACGCAAATGAGGTCATCAGAATAGGGCGCAACCGGGTCTTGGCCGCAGAAATAGCGGCCTCCTCCAAAGTATGGCCAAGGGCTCTCTGCTGATTGGCAAATTCTACTATCAAAATCGCATTTTTAGCGGCCAACCCGACTAACATGACCAACCCAATTTGACAAAAGATGTCGTTTTCCAAGCCCCGAAGACCTTGGGTCAAAAGGGCGCCCATGACAGCCGCAGGCACAGCCAGCATCACGATAAAGGGGTCAATCAGGCTTTCATATTGAGCCGCCAAAATCATGAAGACACATAAAAAGCCCAAAGCGAAAATCACCACAATGGCAGAGCCAGATTGCAATTGCTCGAGCGCAATCCCCGTCCATTCAATTCTCATACCCTGTGGCAAGGTTTTTTGCGCAATAGCTTCAACCGCCTCAATAGCCTGCCCCATACTGTAGCCTGGGCGCGGAGCGCCACTGACCTCAGCCGCCCGAAAAACATTGAAGTGCGTTAAATTCTCGGCACCGGTGACCTGCTTTAACGTCACAAAGTTAGATAACGGCAACAGTGCCTGCGAGTTACTGCGAACATAAAACCTGCCCAACGTATCTGCAGAAGCGCGATAGGGTGTGTCTGCCTGGGCATAAACACGATAAGAGCGCCCCACGTAATCAAAATCATTGATGTAGGTGGAGGCCATAAAAACTCGAAGCGCTTGAAAAACGTCACTCATGGAGACATCAAGGGTATTAATTTTCTCGCGATCGAAATTCACATTGAGCTGCGGATAATTGGCACTAAAACCACTGTAGGCACGGGTCAGCATGGCATCTGCATTCATGTTGCTAATTAGCGATTGCAGGATTTGAGAATATTCCTGAGGCTCGCGATTTAGCAAATCCAGCAGCTGAAACTGAAACCCACCCGTATTTGAAAACCCTTGCACAGGAGGTGGCTCCATCGGAATCAGCAAAAGCTTGTCAAAAGCGAAAAATTTTGCCTGCAGGCGCTCCACAACCGCTTTGGCTGAATGGACAGCACCATGGCGCTCGTGCATAGGCTTGAGAGGCACAAACAGCAGGGCGCCATTGGGGACTTGCCCAGTAAAACTATAGCCCCCAATCGAGACCACTCCCATCACTTCCGGTTGCTTCTTGATAAGAGCATCCACGGCGCGAAGCTGATTTCTGAGATACCCGAGCGAAACACCATCGGGCGCTTGGGCAATGACCATAATATAGTTTTGATCTTCAGTGGGCACAAAGCCCATGGGCACAAACTTGAAAATTAAGCCGCATAACACCAGGATGCCAATAAAAATTCCGACGGTTAACGTCTTGAATTTGAGCCCCAAGCCAATTAAAACGCCAACCCCCTCTTGAAGCCACAAGATGGCGCCATCAAAAACAACAAAAAATTGTTCCAGTGCCGCCTTGAGAAACTGAAGCCCCGGCAAGGGTTTTTTCTCGGGTGTTTCTTTTAAGAAGATAAGCGATAAGGCCGGGGTTAAAGTCAAAGCAACAAATGCTGAAATCCCAATGGAGGCGGCAATGGTAAGAGCAAACTGTTTGAAAAACTGACCCGCTGTCCCCGGCATAAACGCCACCGGCACAAACACCGCAATCAGCACCAGACTGGTGGCAATCAAGGCGCTAAAAATTTCTCGGGTGCCTTCTTGTGCCGCCTCCAGCAAGGAGCATTTTTTCTCGTGCCAAACCCGCTCGATATTTTCAACCACAATGATGGCATCATCGACAACCAACCCTGTGGCCAGCGTCAGGCCAAAAAGGCTCAGCGTATTAATGGAGAAGCCAAACAGCTTCATAAACAAAAAGGTGCCCACCAAAGAGACAGGAATCGTCAAAATGGGGATAAGCGTAGTTTTAGGGCGCTTTAAAAACGCAAAAATCACAATCACTACCAGCACAACGGCTTCTAGAAGCGTATGCAACACTTCGTTGATAGATTCGCGCACAAAGTCGGTAGTATTGACGGTAATGTCATACTTAAGGCCGGGAGGAAAGCTCCTGGAGAGGGTTTCGAGTTGACGACGAAGGCCATTGTCAACATCAATGGCGTTGGCACTTGCCAGCTGATACACCACCAGCCCCACGGAGCGCTTATGGTTATATTCCATATCAATGGTGTAATTTTCAGCACCAACCTCGCTATGGCCAACGTCTTTAATGCGAATAATTTGCCCGTTGGCGTTGGTCTTGAGTACCAGATTGTCAAAAGCCTCGGCCGAGGGAAGGCGACCCTTGGCATTAATCGAAAACTGATAGGGTTGATTCGGCAATGCCGGCGGGCCACCAACCTGTCCGCCAGGCACCAGCATATTTTGCTCTTTAATGGCATTAAGCACCTCTGAGGCCGTAATCACATTGGCCGCAAGCCGGTCTGGGTTCAGCCACAAACGCATGGCATATTTTCGCTCGCCAAAAATATTGATGGCGCCCACGCCTTTGATGCGTTTAAGATTATCTATGACAAAGCGATCCACGTAATTGCTGATAAATTCGTTGTCATAGGTGTTATTGGGGCTGTAAAACGTCAAAACCATCAACATGGAGGGGGAGGTTTTTTCAACAATCACCCCTTGACTCAACACATCAGAGGGGAGCTTGCCCTGCGCCTGTGAGACCTTGTTTTGGACATTAACGGTGGCTTGGTCCTCGTTTTGCTCCAGATCAAAGGTAACGGTAATATTACCGTTGCCAGCCCCGCTACTGCTGGAGGTCATGTATTTGAGGCCTTCGACTCCATTAATCTGCTGCTCCAGGGGATAGATAACCGACGACTCCATCACCTGCGAATTCGCCCCTGGGTAATTGGCAGTCACTTTGACCTGCGGTGGTGAAACACGCGGAAATTGAGCAATCGGTAAGCTTGGCAAACTCAGCAAGCCAGCTAACAAAATAAATAGCGAGGCCACCGAGGCAAAAATGGGGCGAGAAATAAAAAAATCAGAGAGCATTTATGGGGTTGCACTTTCAGAGGCTGGCCTAATGGCAATGGGTGCGCCGTGACGCAATTTTTGAATATGCGAAATAATAACCCGATCCCCAGGCTTAAGGCCTGCAGACACCACGTATCGATTATGTTGAAGCGCACCAAGGGTAATGGGCGTCTGATAGGCTATCCACTTTCCTGACTGTTTAGGATGGGGACGCGCCACATAGACAAACGCCTGACCAATCAAATTAAAGCGTGTTTCGGGTGCAATCGTAATGCCTTTTTGCTTGTCCCAAACAATGGTTGCCCGAATAGCCTGCTCAGGGCGCAATAACCCCAAGGCCTTGGCGTTAGCATCCAGTTTGGTAAAGCGTGCCCGAACCGCAATAGACGATGTTTGAGGATTAACGGCTGGGGCAACAAAGCTAACGCGCGCCTCACCCAAAGGTTCTCCTGCCAGGGTATTGACCCGAACCAGACTGTTCATCCTGATTTGGGAGACGTACGTCAAAGGAATACTCATGAGGACTTCCACGTGACCATCTTCCGAAAGGCTGGTGACGGGGGTTCCTTTTTCTACCCATTGCCCAATTTTAATGGCAATATCGCCCAGTTGGCCATCAAACGGGGCACGAACAATAAAATCATCGAGCTGTGCCGCTTGCTCCTGCTGATTGTAGCCAGCCGCCAAAGCCTGTTGTGTCATGGCCGCCACCTGAGCTGTTTGAGCCTTAATTTGCGCCTCAAGGGTATCGTATTGCGCTTGCGCCGCCATCAGATTTTTACGATCCAAATCGACGTCTTGCTGGCTGGCGCCTTCTTTGGGTAGCAAAAACTCATCACGATTGAGCTGAATTTTCGCCACATTGAGAGCCTCTTGAACACTGGCTTTTTGAGAAATCAACGCTTGCAAGCTTCTTTGCGCTTGCTCAACCTGCTGCCTAGCACCAAGTGTTTGAGCACTCAGACTTGATAAACGCTGCTGCTGTGGGGACGAATCGAGCACTAAAAGTGGGGTGTGGCTTGCGACCCACTGACCACTTCTGGCTGCAACAGAGACCACCTGACCCGAGGCTTGTGCCATCACTTGGATGGTTCGACGACCATCAAGGCGTGCCAAAAAATCAGTAGCCGCCTCCACAGATTGTGACTGAATGGTTTCAACATTAACTGGAAGCGTTGGCGGAGCCTTGAGCTGAGGCTTTTGAGCACACCCACTCAATAAAAATCCAGCCAATACCAGGGATGACATTAAGCGTGCTTTTTCCAACATCGTTAAAATCTGGCTCCTAAGTTTGTAGCGAGTTGAATTTGATTAAACAAGACCACTTGTCGACTTTGAAGGGTCATTTTACTTTGATTCAGCGTCTCCAATGCGGCTTGGTGACACTGGCTTCTGGCGATTTTTCCACTATCGGCTTGGGCTTGGGTTATTTGCTGTTTTTGCTTGACGCGAGAGACGGCCTCTTCTTGAAACTGCCAGGAAAGATGACTGTCTGACAAAGAAGCCATGGATTGATTAACGCTTTTTGCCGACTGAATCAGCGCTTTGTAATAGTTTAAAAGGGCTATCTCGGCAGATTGTTTTGAGATTGAAAGCTGCGCACGCTTTTTACCCCCTTGAAACAGGGGCTGAATGACACTGGCCGACAGGGTGGCTAACAAGGACTTGGTGTCTGAAAAATTCTGAATATTAAAGCCGTTAAACACAAAGGCACTTTTAAAGGACACCATTGGTAAAAACGCGCGTTGGGCAACGGCAACATCAATATTGGCTTTTTGGAGTTCTTTTTCGGCGGCGCTCACCGCTGGATGATTCAAGAGAAGTTTGGCGGGATTTCCCACTGAGACCACTGACCAGATCGGCCAGTCAAGAAGCGCGGCTCGCATCCAATGGTCGTGCTTAAGGGTGTCTGGATGATTGGGTAATTCCCCCACCCACGCCGAAAGCGTAAATATAGCCAGCGCCTGTTGCTCCTCGTATTGAGACAACATGGCCTGATTTTGAGCTAACGCTTGCTGCTCTTGCCTGAGGCTTTCGGCCGATGTGCGGCCAGCCTCAAAACGAGATTGCGCAATCGATACCAGGTGTTGGCGCTGCTCAATGATGGCACGTTGCGCGGCAATCAGGGCATCGGCTTGCATTAACCCCAGATAGGCGGTTGCAACTTGGGCGGCAATGGCTTGCAGCGTTAAAATGGACTGTTGCTCGGCGGCTTGCATCGTTCGCTTCATGGCACGCGATTTTAGCCAGGTGGTTCCCCAAATGTCAGGCTCTAAAGAAAATATCAGAGGCACATTAAAACGAGAGACGTTATTGCTTGGCGTCACGTAATCAAAACCATCATTTAAATCCGTATCAAACTGATTTGTGGTATTGGATTTAAGATTCCAGCTTTCCATCAAGTTATAGCCCAAATCCAGCCTGGGCCATAAGCCCGATTTTGCAATCGACACCGCTTTTTTAAGCCGCTCAATATTCAGACGAACAGATTGTGCATCTGGATTGTGCACCAGGGCTTGTTCAATGTATCTGGCCAAATGCTTGTCTTGCAACGTCAGCCACCACTTTGGTTCAGGAGGCGTTTCAAGAAACTGAACTGTGCCCTGCAGCAAGCCCGATGCGTTCAATTGAGGAGAAGCAATCGTTTGCTGAGCCACCCAAGATCCTGTGGCGGCAACGTCTTTTTGATGGGATGCTATCCGACGCTCAATGACATTTTTCGCGTCAATGGAACTACCCGCAAACAGCACAATAAAACCCGTTAGCGCGAGTCTGAAAAAAGGCTTGGCAAGGCCAGGTATTAAACTAATTTGTGGCTTGAGCACACTTAAAAATAATCCTGAATCTTGAGCAGGAAGAAATATTTTAAATTAATCAATAGTTTATATCAGATTACAAAAAGAGACGAATGGTCTCGGTAGGGGATTTAACAAGAAGCCACGGAAGCATTGAGGCAGCATTTGCGCCGACTATTGAAAGTTCAACTTCAGGAATTTTCGTTTGCCTGCCTGAATCACAATGGCAGCTCCGGGCGGTTGCCCCGCAAGCGGCTGTTCTGGCTCCAGTAATTTTTGGCCTTCATCAGCTGGCCGCTCAGGATAGCGCACCCTGAGGCCACCCCCAACCATCAAACGCCGAACTTCCCCCTTGCTGGCAGACAGTGCATGCTCAACCAGTAAACTCGGGATATCAATTGACGTGTTGGCGGGCAGGGAGATTTCGGGCATGTCGTCGGGGAGCTGCTTGTTTCGAAAGAGTTGATTAAACGCGACTTCGGCCGCTTCTGCACACTCAGGGCTATGATAGGTGGCCACAAGCCATTTGGCCAAATGTGCCTTCATATCACGAGGATTCATGCCACCTTGATCTGCCGGTTTTTTGAGCATATCGGCATGTTGAGCCAGCTGCGCTTCATTCAGCGGCATCAAAAGCTCTTCGTAACGCAAAATCATGTTATCTGGAATCGACATCAGCTTGCCAAACATGTCGGCAGGCTCGTCTGTTAAGTTAATGCAATGCTGCGGGTATGATTTTGACATCTTGATCACGCCATCAGTGCCTTCCAGCAATGGCAAAAGCAAGACCAGTTGCGCCATTTTTGGCACTTCCGGATGAAACGGCGGGGGCAGCTGTCGCTGCATCCAACTTTGATGAAGCTCACGCCCCATTAAATTGTTAAAGCGCTGATCGGTGCCGCCCAGCTCAATATCGGCGCCAACGGCCACAGAGTCATAGCCTTGCATCATCGGGTAGAGCAGCTCATGGAGCGCGATGGGCTGATTGGCCTTGTAGCGCTTGGCAAAATCATCTCGCACCAAAAGTTGTGCTACGGTGACCATACTGGCCAACTGCAGCCAATCTGACAAACTAAGCGTGCCTAGCCACTGACTGTTGCGCAAAATTTCGGCTCGGTTCACCAAGATAATTTTACCCGCCTGCGCCAAATAGGTTTGGGCATTCTCATCAACTTCTTGGGGGCTTAGGGGGGGGCGGGTCTGGTTTTTTCCGGAAGGGTCGCCAATAAGCGCCGTCGCATCTCCAATAATCAGCACTGCCTGATGCCCCAAGTCTTGAAACATACGCAGTTTTTTTAAAACCACACTGTGCCCCAGGTGCAAATCAGGGCGGGTGGGATCCAAACCAAGTTTGACGCGCAATGGCGTCTGGGTATCCGCCGCTTTTTGTAATCGCCGCGCAAGGGGCTCGATGCCACCGGGCAACAGTTCGCCGCCACACACCAGCGCTTTGGCCTGCTCCATAAAAACAGGATGCACGGCGCTTGTGGCAATAGCGTCAGAGGGTAGGAGGTTAGAAGACATGGTGATAGAGAAGGGGCGTGTTATAGAAGAGGCAATGTGAAACTATGGCGGCCTTTATAGTGACAAAAATCACCCACCCAGACAAGCGCCGAGCGTAACAAAACAGGTTACGTTTTTAGCATAAGGGGCTTGAGGCCGTCATAATAGCAATAAGCACATTGAGGCCAACATAACACGCAGGCCATTTCGCAAAGGCGGTAAAACCGCGTTATACTGAAAGCGACCAGTCAAGCGCCGGCACGTTCTAAACCAGCCAGAAGGACTATTTCAATGAAACACTCCAAAACGGCTCCCATCATTACCACGTTGGCCGGATTTTTACTGTGCGCTTTGTGGCGCCCTGCTTTTTCGGCCGCCATGGAGCGCTACGATGGGCA
>JAYKJM010000160.1:0-4156 GCA_035285385.1 Vampirovibrionales bacterium | reverse complement strand
CTTTCATGTGGCCTCAGGCTTAAATCATCCGGCACAGACGTGTTCGCCTTAAATTTGGCACGATGGCGCCTTTTATGTTATCGACCTTTTTTTTTGCGTTTGCTTAAGGCGTGCGATTGAAAAATTCGAGTTTTTAAAATCCGTTTCCTATAGAATATGTGTTGAAGTCTATTAAGACTAAGTTTTACAGTGAGCTTTGCAATCGGTTTTTGATAGTTTCTGGTTTTTATTGAACAATAGTTTTTAAAGGACAGCGCCACCATGCAACTGTTTCTGGATTCAGCAGATTTGAGTGAAATTCGCGAGGCGGCTGCCTTGGGGGTGATTTCGGGTGTCACGACCAACCCGACGTTGTTGGCCAAATCAGCTGGCGGCAAAGCGGTACAAGCAATTATTGAAGAAATTTGCGCGTTGGTTCCCGGTGGCCCTGTCAGTATGGAGTGCGTGTCTGACACCGCAGAGAGCATGGTTGCCGAAGGCCGTCAGTTTGCCCAGTGGGGTCAAAACGTTTATGTCAAAGTCCCCTTTTGTATTGAAGGGGTTAAAGCCGTCAGTCAATTAAGCGCAGAGGGCATTGCAACCAATGTCACCCTCGTCTTTTCGGCTAATCAGGCCTTGCTGGCCGCCCGTGCGGGCGCAACGTTAATCAGCAGCTTTGTGGGGCGCCTCGATGATATTGGTTTTGATGGCCTGCAGGTCATTGAGCAGTGCGTTCAGATGGTCGAAGCTTATGAGCTGCCCTCACAAGTGCTTGCTGCAAGCATTCGTCATCCGCTGCATGTCACACAGAGCATGGAAGTGGGCGCTCACATTGCCACCGTGCCGTTTAAGGTGCTTCAGCAAATGTATAACCACCCGCTGACCGAAAAAGGCATTGCCCAGTTTAAAGCAGATTGGGGCAAATTGAACGGATAACGCATGAAACTCTTGCTAAGCTGGCTTGCAGAATATGTTGATATTGAAGGCCTTGCGCCGGAAGATATTGCTGAGCGCTTAACGGTTGCGGGTCTTGAGGTTGAAGCGGTTGAGCCGGCTCCTTTGATGTTTGAGGGGGTCATTCTGGCAAAAGTAGTCGCCCTGCAGCCACATCCCAACGCCGATCGTTTAAGGCTTGTGGAGGTCGCCTTCAATAGTCAGTCGCCAACGGGTGTCAGGGCTGTTGGACAATCAAGCGAGGTTCGCTTGACGGTTGTTTGTGGTGCGCCAAACGTGGCTGAGGGTATGCGGATTGCTTTTGCGCCGGTGGGAGCCCGGGTTTTTAGTCCAAAATCAGGTGATTTCTTTGAACTGGCGCCAGCAAGCATTCGAGGGGTGGCCTCAGAGGGCATGATTTGTTCATTGCCAGAGCTGGGGTTATCGGACGTGTTTTCGCAACCCGATGGTGGCATCTGGGATGTAAGTGCTTTAACCCATGACGGTCAATTGGGGCAATCCTTGGCAGATGTCTTGCAGCTGGCTTCGGATGTGATTCTTCATACGGCACCTACAGCCAATCGAGGTGACTGGATGAGCGTAATGGGCGTCGCCCAAGAGGTTAGTGCCCTGTTTGATCGCCCACTAAAAATGCCAGACTGGCCATCGGCACAAGCGCTTTCTAAAACAGATTCACTGCGAGTGCTGTTACCCGAGCCTGAGGCGTGTTTATCTTATACGGGCTTAAGCTTGAGTGCCGTTCGTGTGGTGCCATCGCCCCCCTGGTTGGCTCGGCGATTGCTGCTGTCTGGGATTCGCCCTATCAACGTACTGGTTGATGTGACCAATTATGTATTGCTGGAGCTGGGACAACCGCTTCATGCCTTTGATGCCCTGAAGCTGGGAGCTTCGGGGACCATTTCGGTTAGAAAAGCTCGAGACGGTGAGTCGTTGCTCACGCTGGATGGTCAAAGCCGCAATGTAACGCCAGAGGCTCTCCTCATCACCAAGGATGATATACCGGTCGCTTTGGCGGGGGTTATGGGAGGCGATTCCACAGCGATTTCAGAGACCACACAATCTGTTTTTCTGGAGTCGGCCTATTTTTCCCCACGGGTGATTCGAGTCAGTGCTCGCAGTGTGGGCTTGAGAAGTGAATCTTCTGCCCGCTTTGAGCGCGGCGTGGATCCCGGGCGCTGTTCTCAAGCGCTATTGCGCGCCGCGGGGCTTATAAAGCACTTGACGGGCAGCCAGATTGGCGCAATGACCGACGCGCGAACGCCAGAATTTGAAGCACTCCTCTCGGGGCGCAAAGAACCGATTGTGCTGAGTTTAAATTATCTTGAAAAACAAAGCGGCATGAAATTTGAATCGGCTACTGTGCGCAGAGTCCTTGAGCGTTTGGGTTTTGGTATTAATCAAAGCCAATATCACGGCGATCAATGGTTGATCAGTGTACCCACATGGCGGCTGCGTGATGTTAATCAACCCGTTGATCTGTTGGAAGAAGTCTTGCGCGTTGTCGGCATGGATAATATCCCCATGACGTTGCCAGATTGCCCTGTTAGGCCAAAATTAAGCAAGCGGCAAGCCATTTTGAGCCATGTGCATGCCGTTATGAAGGCAGCTGGCTTGCATGAGGCCATGACCAGTTCTTTGGTGGGACCTGAGCTATTGAATAAAGCCCAATGCCCGCCAGATGAAGCCAGTTTGATTGCGCTGAACAACTCCTGTTCTGAAGAGCATACCCAATTGCGTCAAAGTGTCTTGCCGAGTGTACTGAGCGCGCTTGCTTACAATCAGGCGCAAGGGGTGGATGCCGCCTGGCTCTATGAAATGGGCAGGGTGTATCGACGAAAACCCGGGGTTTTTCCATCCTCAAAAATGACGGGTGTCTCTGAGTCTCTCCGATTGACGGGGGGGGGTTATGGGTCTGCACAACAAGCCCTATGGCAGAAAGCCTCAACATCCCAACCCGATTATTATCATCTTAAAGGCTTGCTTGATAAACTTTTCAGCGCTCTTGGTGTGGCCATATCTTACGAAGCCTTCTCGTCTGAGCCAACAGATAATTTCTGGCACCCGGGGCAATCGGCGAGTATCATGCTGGTTTCTGAAAATCAGCGCCCCATTGCCCTGGGTACTCTGGGTCGCCTTCATCCTGCCTTGCAGCAAGTGCTCAAGTTTCGTCAACCCATTTGGCTCTTTGATCTGGATCTAGACCGTTTGATTGCTGAACTTATTCATCAGGAGCCCTCTCAACGTCTGGTATCGTGCCGTCCTCCTTCGGCGTTTCCGGCAACAGGGCGCGATTTGGCTTTTAGCGCAAGCTTGTCCCTGTCTCATCAGCAGGTGATGCAAGCCATTAAAGGCCTTCAAGAACCGTTATTAACGGATATCTTACTTTTTGATGAATACACCGGTGAGCCCATCCCTAATGGCCAACGGAGTCTGGCATATCGCTTAACTTTTCAAAGTTCAGATAGAACCCTGACGGATGCCGAGGTGAACGCCGCTCACGAGCATATTAGGGCGCATTTGGTGACCACTTTTCAGGATGCCGCTCAGTTAACGCTCAGGTAATGTTTTGAAGTGAAGTGAGGAGCCATAAGAAGTGGCTAACGGATAGTGATTTCTTACTAAAGTGCTGCTGAGACGCTTTATTGGCACTTGATACCATAGCGCCATAAATTGGCACACAGTGCGGCTGATAGTTTCCTGCGGCTGATTTCAGTAGCTAAATTTTTACCCAGGCTTTTCACCGTATTTGCGTTAACGTTATAAAATTTGCCATTGGGAGTCACTTCTGCCAGACGCTTCAGATTGTCATCCAAATTTGGATCGCCATCTATAAAGAACCCAACCGTAATAAGTTGAATATTGTTTGCAGCAAGCTGCTCTCTTGCAAGATCAAACAGACTAGGGCTTGAGTTAAAGGTGATAGAGCCCGTGGGGTAGCCATCTGTAATCAGAATCATAATTTTTGGATCGGAGCCACTTGCTGCCGCTGTGAGCTTTGCAGCAGAATTTTGAAGGCCAGAATCAAGCCTGGTTTCGCATCTATTCGTATAGGGCATTAAACTTCGAGACTGAGACGAGTCGTTGCCTGGTGGGCTGGCATCAAAGCGATTGATCCAGATCGCTTTTTCTCGAAAATTTTTGAAGACCAACCTCGACCCAGCGTAAGGCACGGCCGCTGAAATGGGGACATCGAAGTCGTTTCTTGGCGTGTCAATATCAAAGG
>JAYKJM010000159.1:0-9650 GCA_035285385.1 Vampirovibrionales bacterium | reverse complement strand
TAAATCAGAGCATTAAAAATAAAAACAATCTTTATAAAATGTTCACAAACTAGGCATCATCTCTCATCCTTTGGGTTTTATGCTTATGTAAGCCAAATGCAAACCGCCTTCGACACCCCATCAAACCCATCGGAAAGCCAAGCCCCGTGTCGTAAGGCAATATGAAAATATTTTTAGTTTTGAACAGACCACTTGAAGCCAAGCAAACCAATACCGATATTTGTTAATAGTTTCAATCACTTTAAAATCACTATCGAAAAAATCTCAATTTTATAAACAAATATCACCACGGGCAGGATCATCAGGCACAATGGGATAGGCTAGGTTATTTTTTATCACCGTTAGGGCAGGGGTTCACCGTCATCGGCCGATGACACACGCGCCGATGACTCACGCATTAAGTTGCAGGCTCGGCTGGTGAAACACCATCACGAGGCAAAGTGCTTTTATCAAATCATCCACCCACAACCATCTGTAATCCCAAGGGGACAAATGGGCACCAATGGATCGTTGTCAAAAATAAGACACGACTATCGATTGACCATCTGAGGGCGATAGAGGAGTCATACTAGTTTTTAAGATTTTTCAATTTCCAAGGAATTTTCTAAACGATCTCGAGGGGGAAATCCAACCAACCACGGCCGCCATTGAGCGGCCTTTTTCTTATATCAAGGCGTTAAAAGACTTTTTAGCACACGATAAAGCAGTTACTTGGAGTAAGTCGGTGCCAACGGTAACCCAGCTTGATACCGTGCTAAATTGTCACGCATTTCTGAAGCCGTATCTTCGCCAAACTTATCAAGCAGCGCATTGGCCAACACCCAAGCCACCATGGCTTCGGCTACTACGCCACAGGCTGGCACAGCGGTCACATCAGAGCGCTCAAAATGGGCAGATTCTTCTTGTCCGGTTTCAATATTGACGCTAGTCAGTGGGGTTCGAAGGGTCGCAATGGGTTTCATGATGGCTCTGACCACCACCGGCATGCCATTGGTAACCCCGCCCTCAAGTCCTCCGGCGCGGTTTGTGGGCCTGGTGGTCAGAGCCTCTCCCGCTTTGGTAATGGCATCGTGAAACTCATGCCCCGCACGGACACTGCCTAAAACCCCATCCCCTATGGCCACAGCCTTAATGGCCTGAATACTCATGACGGCTTGCGCCAACTGGCCATCAAGCTTTCGATCCCACTGGGCATAAGAGCCTAGGCCGGGCGGCACATTGACCGCCAGGATTTCAACTTCGCCGCCAAGGGTTGTGCCTGCCATTCTGGCTTCATCAATGGCCCCACGCATGGCGTGAATGGTCTGCTCACGGCCGCCCGTGCGGCAATCATTAGATTCTGCCTGATGTTTCAGCGCTTGAAAATCCTTGGGTAAATCGGCCTCATCAATACGGATGCCACCCAGTTCGATGACATGGCTAAATACATCAATGCCTACCGTTTGCAACACTGCTTTGGCAACAGCACCAGCGGCAACGCGAGCGGCGGTTTCCCTTGCACTGGCACGCTCTAGCACATCGCGGAGATCTTTTGGACGGTATTTATAATACCCAGCCAGGTCGGCATGACCCGGGCGAGGCCGAATAAATGACTTCTCATCGGTGGGGACGCCTTGGGGATCCATGATGGCCAGCCAATTCTTGGCATCACGATTTTCAATAAAAAGCGCGATCGGCGCACCGGTCGTTTTTCCAAAACGAACCCCACCATGAAATTGGGCCGCATCTTTTTCAATGTGCATGCGCCCACCGCGGCCATAGCCTAATTGGCGACGATGGAGGTCACGGTTAATGAGGTCTGCGGGCAAATCAACCCCAGCAGGAACCCCATCAATCAAGATGGTTAACCCCGCACCATGAGACTCACCGGCTGTTAAAAATCGCATGTTGCTATTCTAGCCAAAACACACCCAAGGCATAGAAGGGTTTGATTATCGTGTGAAGTAAGGCAATAAATATTTTGAGCCTGTTTAGGGTCGTAAAATGAGCCTTGGCAATGATGTACGACCCTTTTGCCATCTTGCAAGTCAAAAGTTTTTACAACCTACAGCAAGCTGTTCTCAATCATTCTGGATGAGATTGAAATATATCTTAAAATTTAACGCTAACTTGAAGTTCAATGATTGATGTTTTGGTGATGAATAGCGTACTTTATGATAAAAGATCCATTTTGATTTTAAAGTGGGTTATGCATTTTTATAGATACCCTAAAAAACTCTAGAAAGGCTTCTGGCTATGCTTTTGAATGTTTCTAATTGTTCCCAAAATGGGAACAATTATTTCGGTTCGAGATATTTGCCGAAATCGAACGTTGTGAGTTTTCCGGAGAAGAAACATCCCCAAGAAACAGTAAAGCAACATTCTACAACGGCTCAAAACAAGCCATTTGAGAAGGTAGCTGATTTTCTGCTCAAGGCCTTTCACCTAAAGGACGTTTTGCGAAGTGGTTGGGTCAGAATTAAAGTAAAGCAGCCGGAGTCTGTTGCAGCGCATTCTTGGTCACTCGGGCTTATGGCCTTGACCCTGGCTCCTTCAAACATGCGCTTAGACAAGCTGTTGCTATATGCCCTTATTCATGATTTGCCAGAGGCAGATCATGATGTTGGCGACATTACACCATATGACAATATTTCTTCTGCTAAGAAATTTGAGATGGAAGACAACGCTTTAAAAAAGTTATGTAAAGATTTTCCACACATCTATCAAGCGTGGTTGGAATATGCAGGAGGTACAACTCCGGAAGCACGATTCATTAAACAACTCGATAAATTGGATGTGGCCTTACAAGCCTCTCTGTATGCAAAACGAGGACACGCTGTAGATGATTTTATAAACTATGCCAGAGAAAAGTTAACCCACCCCGACTTAGTAAACATGTTGACTATTGTTGAGCAAAAGATTTCGCAAACAAATCACGCCAGTAAATAAACGTGTTTACTATTATTTGGATCCTCATTCTCTCGAGCAATAAATTCAAATAGATGATGTAAAAAAATGGTGGGCGATACGGGATTCGAACCTGTGACCCCTTCCGTGTGAAGGAAGTGCGCTACCACTGCGCTAATCGCCCATCACTAAACTCAAGCATAAGACGCTGTTAATGAGCCTATCTAAACGGCGTTAAAAAATCAAATGCGTGTCTCTTAAAACAGTTGATTTATGCAACGCATCAGGTAAGAGATATTTTTCTTGCAAAAAACCCAGAAAAATCCAGTAAAAGTTTAATTCAAATTTAAATGAATTTTTAACTTAACGTTCACAGATGACAATTTTATCACATGGTAGACACTGTTGTGTGATACGATAAATGATCTAAATTTGGGGTGAGCTGCTCGATGTGCCAGCGCAAAAGGTGGCAAAATTTCAGATGAATGCTCTTCAAATGAGTGCCTCTGTGGTAGTTGGCTCATTCTTCATTTTAGATTGTTATCATCTCTCTCTAAAGCCTGTGCTGGCTGAGATCTGTTGCTTTTAAGGAGACAAAACATAATGTCCCAGACCATTGAAGCCGTGATCCCGTTAGCGGTTGGAACCCCGGCTCCTGCCTTCAAGTTAATGGCCTCCGGCAATCGCCAGGTCAGCCTTTCTGATTACGCGGGGAAAAACCTCATCATCGTTTTTTACCCCAAGGATCAAACCCCAGGCTGCACCCAACAGTTGTGCGCGTTGCGAGATGATTTAGCGATGTTTGAAGATCTCAATACCGCTGTGTTAGCCAGCAATCCGGCCAGCATGGAAAGTCACGATCGATTTGCCGCGGCACAGGGCTATCGCTTCCCCATTTTAGTGGATGCTGAAAAAACCATGGCAGCAGACTACTGCGCCTTGAAGCCCGAAGGCGGCATTCAGCGCACCGTCTATATTATTGACGCCAAAGGGGTTATCCAGTATGCCAAGCAGGGCATGCCGACGGATGAAGAGCTGGCTGATGTCATTCGAGGGCTGGCATAACGATTCAAATATACCCACTGAGCGGCTCCTGGAGCCGCTTTTTACTGGCTTCTTATTAAAGTTCATTCTCTCCAGGACATTCGTCTCTGATTCAAACAATGGCATCAAAGCCTATCTTTATGTTTGAATGTTGAGTAAAGATGATGGCGGCATGGCCAAGTGGTAAGGCAGGAGTCTGCAAAACTCTCATCCCCAGTTCGAATCTGGGTGCCGCCTCATTATTGATTTGTGCAAATCATGCGTTAATCAACAATACGATTATTGATACGTTTCTTGGTAATCTGGCAAGAGAATTAACCGCTCTTGATGACTTTGTGTGAGCGATGAAGGCATCAGGCTGGATTTTACAACTCTTGTGGCTGTTTTGGCCGCTCTTGTAGCTGATAAGGGCTTGCCAGTCGTTGCAAGAGGTTTTGTGGATGGCGCTTTTGGGAGCGCTTGCGTGGGCAAATCTGGCAACACAAATTCAGGAGGCTCCTGACGCTCGGCATCGCATGGGTGAGCAACACAGGCAGGCGGCAATTCGCTTTCGGAAAACTCACTCAGAACGCTCATCATTTGGCCGCTGGCACCCACGACCAGTAATCGATTGTGCACCTGCAGCAAATGAACACTGCGGTCGCCGCCAAGGGACTGTTCGCCCAGCATCCGAATCAAGGGCGGCTCTGCTGCAAGAGTTGATGAAGATGCAACTGTCAAAGGATGTGCCAACAGGGAGGCTGGATGATGAGCCTTATCAGCAGATTCAGAGGCTTGCGGATTAAACGAGAAGAAAGGCAAGGCTATCGGCTGAAGCAGCCGCTTTTTTATCGGTGGACTTGCTTTAGATGATCCCGCCGTCGATAGAGAGCCAGAAGAGGCGTTAAAACGGGCGGCCATTGGCTTGAGCACTTTTTCAGCCACAAGCCAGAATAAGCCAAGGACACCCAAAAGGCTCACGAGCATGCGAATGGGTGTTAGCTGCAAAGCATTTTCTGAGGAGGGTGCTGGAGGCTCAATCGATTTAACAACGGCAGCCAATGGGACATCTGTCATTTTGTCAGGCGCGTCATTTTGAAGGTTGTTTTTTTCATCAGCTTGAGGATTTTGAGCAGAAAGCCCGCTAAGGTTTACTTTTGTCTCTGGCGCGCTGTCAGAAACAACATGATCGGCAGGTTGTGCAGGCGTGGTGGATGACTTTGGAGCGGACTCTTGCCAGACAAAAGGTTGATTTTCAGAAGGCAGCGATGCATTTGGACTTACAACAGCCTCAGAAGTACCCCAGCACGTGGCAAAAAGCACCCCAGCAACAACCACACCCCAAAAACCGAAGCGCCCGCTGTTGGAGCCCTCTCTGAACGAAAAAAAACACCTTTGTAAGCCATAACCACTAGCGTGATGCTCAAAAAAACCAGTGCGTCGTTTCACAAGGCTTACTCTCTTTCTCCTGCTTCAATTTGACACTTTTATTATTAGCCAGTATTACACTTAATTGTAACATACATTTAACAGAATACACCCAACGTTTAACAAGGCAGCGGGGATTGCGTGTCAAAATGCTACAAAATGGCGTGCACCACGTTTCTCATATGTTATGATTTTGGTAACTAATGTTTTAAACGCCGTCTTTATCGCATTCATTTTTTATTGAGGGTGATTTCTCATGAGCATCGCAACAATCGACAGTATTAACAGCAGCGTGAGTCCAAACGCCCAGGCGGGGTTATCAGGATTTTCTGCCAAGCTTGTTTTTCAACGAGACAGCCTCTTGCAAGCCGTCTCAGCGGTAGCACGCGCCACCTCAGTAAAACCCATTCAACCCATCTTGAGTCATATCTTACTGGAAGTGGACCCCCTCGAGCAGCGTGCAACGTTGAGTGCCACCGATATGGATCTCTCCATTCGCACTTGGGTCTCGCTGGATGAGACGACCCCTCAGCCCGTTTTAGCGCTCAAGATGACGCTTTCAGCCAAAAAACTGCTTGAAATTCTCTCAAAACTGCCGGCCGCCAGCTGGGTTACGTTACGTTACGATCCAAGCCGTCAATTGGCAAAGCTGGACTGTGCGGCCAGTACGTTTGAACTGCGCACCATGCCCGCTGAAGAATTCCCCGATATTGCCAGTTTGCCAGCCGCCGTTGAAGCTGGACGTGTGGCACCCTTACAGCTGCCGTTGACGAATTTAAACAAAGCCATTGCCCAAACTGTGTTTGCCGCAGCCAGCTATGACACCAACAACGTTCTGGGCGGGGTGTTCTTCCGGGTCGGGCCCTCAGGCCTCGAGCTTGTGGCCACAGATGGTTCCCGTTTGGCACGCCGTATGGATATTATTAGTGCCGCCTCTGATGACATGCAAGGCGCGATTCAGCCGCCCATGACAACCACGGTTGCTATTATTCCTGCCAAAACCCTTCAGGAATTTACCAAACTGATTGGCAGCAACCCTGAGAAACAAATCCCGGCTCAACTGGCCATTTTAGATGGGCAAATTTACATTTTAAGCGAGAATTTTGAACTGATTTCCCGTCTGATTGATGGGCAATACCCGAAATTTGAACAATTGATTCCAACCCAAAACCAGATTATTGTGCGCGCCAACCGTAATGCGCTGATTGCCTCATTAGAGCGAGCCTCCGTGATGGCCAATGAGCGAACCAACGTGGTAAAACTTCACTTGGAAGCGGATCGTTTAGGGCTTTCTGCCAATAATCCTGACGTGGGAGATTCCAAGGATGAAATGCCGGTCGAGTTTGACGGCACTCCGATGGACATTGCCTTTAACTACAAATATGTGCTGGATGCCCTTAAAGCCATCGATACCGAAGGGATTCGCATGGAAACCAATGGTGCTCTGGCGCCTACCATTTTTAAAGGAGACCTGACACCGGAGGAAGCGGCCACATCGGGAGATTACCTCTGCCTGGTCATGCCGGTGCAGGTGAAATAAATTCTAATCTGCCTGCGTCAACAACAATCTGGCTGAGGCAATTCAGCGGATGGATCGCGACTTGAATTTTGTGCGTTGAATTTATGTATGAAACAGCGCGCTCAAAGTACTCAGACCTCTGTACCCTAGTTGTTGCTGGCGATTTGGCAGAAGGCGATGAGGGGCTCTTTAGGCTTGCGGTGCCACGTGGCGCAACGCCCGACGAATCGCCAGAACCTCACGCAACAGGGTTTCAACTTCGGCTAGAGGAACCATGTTGGGGCCATCGGAGAGGGCTTCATCCGGGTTGGGATGGGTTTCAATGAACAGACCGTTACAGCCTGCCGCCACAGCCGCGCGTGCTAAAACCGGGGCATATTCTCTCTGACCACTGGATTTTCCAGCACCGCCACCCGGCAGTTGAACGCTATGCGTGGCATCGAGCAAAATTGGCAAACCAAAGCTTTGCACAATCGGGATACTGCGCATGTCAACCACAAGATTGTTATAACCAAAGGTCGTCCCGCGCTCCGTGATATAAACCTGCCGATTGCCAGTAGCAAACACCTTATCGGCACAATAGCGAACCTCTTGCGGGCTCAGAAACTGGCCTTTTTTGATGTTGATGGCTTTACCCGTGTTGCCCGCAGTGGTGAGCAAATCTGTTTGGCGGCACAAAAAGGCAGGGATTTGAAGAAAATCGGCCACTTCTGCGGCACGCTCAGCCTCCTCGGGACTATGAACATCTGTCAGAATGGCCACATCGACCTCATGTTTAATGGCCGCCAGAATTTCAAGCCCCTCCGCGCTCCCTGGACCTCGATAATTACTGGCTGACGTGCGATTTGCCTTGTCGTAAGAGCTCTTAAAGAAAAACTGAATCATGTCCTTCTGCCCTGACTCAAGAAGCTCCTGATTCAATCGAGTAATCAGCGCTTTGAGTGTCAAGGCGGTTTTAAGGTTCATTGCCCCATCGTGCTCAATGACACAGGGGCCTGCAATCAATGTAAACGGGGAGGGTGTCATCATCATGGAATGGATACCGTTTCTGCCACGAGGGCTTCAGCCTCACGGCGATAGTCATCAAACATGGCCGAACTTAAATACCGCTCGCCAAAGCTGGCCAAGACCGCCACAATCAGCTTGTCTTTCATCTGCGGACGTTTGGCCACATCAATCGCCGCCTGAACCACCGCACCCGATGATATCCCAACCAGAAGGCCTTCTTCTTTTGCCAAACGA
This sequence comes from Vampirovibrionales bacterium, assembly GCA_035285385.1. Lineage (GTDB taxonomy): Bacteria > Cyanobacteriota > Vampirovibrionia > Vampirovibrionales > JAJTHC01 > JAYKJM01. The sequence continues at coordinate 1,552 of JAYKJM010000159.1, read as the reverse complement.
CGCCCCATGGCCATGGCATCCACGCTTGTGATCGCCACAACTTCATCGACCAGATCCTCGCGGTAAATTTTAGGGACAAAACCGGCACCAATGCCCTGAATTTTATGAGGCCCCGATGCACAGCCCGAGAGCACGGCACTTTCGGCAGGTTCCACAGCGACAAAATGGCAGGCAGCTTTTAACGGTTTGATAAACGCGGCCGTGCCCGAAATGGTACCGCCAGTGCCAACACCGGCCACCACCGCATCCACATGACCATCGGTATCTTGCCAAATTTCAGGGCCGGTGGTTTCGGTATGAATTTTAGGATTATCTGGATTTTCAAATTGTTGCAAAATGACGGCATTAGGCAAGACACTGCGGAGTTGTTCCGCCTTGGCAATGGCTCCTTTCATGCCCTGTGCCCCGGGGGTTAAGACCAGCTCAGCGCCAAAAGCACGCAATAACACGCGACGCTCCATACTCATGGTATCGGGCATGGTTAAAATCAGCCGATAGCCTTTCACTGAGGCGACAAACGCCAGGCCAATACCGGTATTTCCACTGGTGGGCTCAATGAGGGTGGTTTGCCCGGGTACAATAATGCCTTTGCGCTCTGCCTGCTCAATCATGCTAAAGGCAATGCGATCTTTCACACTGCTGCAAGGGTTCATGGATTCAAGCTTAACGGCAATACGCCCTACGCACCCCTCAGTCACGCGATTTAAATAAACCAAGGGTGTTCTGCCAATTAACTCAGTGACATTATGAGCAATACGCATTTTGATCCAACGCCTTCTGCAATATTCTGGAGCCCGACATGCAACACTTTAAAATCAGGCTTTATTGTACCAAAGCAGGCAACAGAAACAATGCTGACAAGTTGCAATCGGGTTCTCTAGAAGCTACTGAAACGGAAACCCCGGTGGGAGTTTTGGCGGCTGCTTACCCTGCATCATTTTTTGAAACATGGCTTCTTGAGCGCTGAGTTTTGGTTTTGACAATTTATCGGGCTTTTGGCTTCTGGGCATTTGTAAGGCGAATCCCTCGGCCTTTGGTGAGGGCGGTTTTTGCGCTGAGTGACCCATCATATCGGACAAGGCTCCTCCCCCAAACAGTTTGCCCAGCTGCTGCATCATCATTCGCATTTGATTAAACTGCGTGATTTGAGCCTGCACCTCTTTCTCACTCAGGCCGCACCCTTTTGATAACCGCCTAATGCGAGTTGGATTCATGAGGTCTGGATTCGCACGTTCAGCTTTTGTCATGCTGTTATAGAGCGTTTGAAACGTCTTTTGCTGGCTTTGGGAAGCCTCCCCCATCATGGTTTTCATGTCTTTTGTTAAGCCGGGGATGGGCAACATGTTCAAAATCCCCGCCATGGAGCCTAAACGTTTGAGTTGCTTTTGAATTTTCAAAAAATCGTTGAAATTAAAGGCTCCGGATTGAAATTTTTCCAGCATGCCCAACGTATCTTCTTCGCTGACAGCTTGCTGGGCTTTTTCAACCAGTGTGAGTACATCTCCCATTCCCAAAATTCGGCTGGCCATGCGATCCGGGTAAAATGCTTCCA
>JAYKJM010000158.1:0-21474 GCA_035285385.1 Vampirovibrionales bacterium | reverse complement strand
TCGCATAGAGGGGCGAGCCTCTATCTGATTTCTCTAGTTTCTGAGGGTATCGTCCTAAGCGGCATAAAATTTACTGGCTTTATTGTCAAGCAGTGATTTTATCACCCGATAGGGTTTATGAGATGATTTGATGGCGATAATTTTGTTGCAATGATTTTCTAAAGGGGGACGCAATCGCTTGCTTGTGGCTAATGGGCGATCATCGCGCTTGTTCAATTATCTGATTTTAGGGTTCTGGGCTCTGATGACCCTAGTGCCCTTGATCGCAATGGTTGTTGTGTCCTTTTGGCAAAATCCTCACGAGGCATTTCTAAACCATTCTGAGCCTCAATGGTCATTTGCAGCCTACTCTGAGCTTTTTTTGCAGATTCCTGTGGCTGTTTATGGCCTCAATAGCCTCATTGTGGCTTCTGCAACCACGCTGGGATACACCCTGTTTGCCGCCATGGCCGGCTACGCGCTGGCGCAACTTCAGATGAGAGGAAAATCACTGTGGCTTGGCTTGATTTTGATAACGTTGATGATCCCCCCTCAGGTAAATTTAGTACCTCTTTTTTTATTAATGGCCAAATTGGGCTGGCTAAATAGCTTATGGGCTCTCATTTTGCCTGGGCTCTTTGGTGCTTATGGCGTCTTTATGATGCGACAGTGGTTTCTGAATTTTCCGATTGCCTTAAAAGAGTCCGCGGCACTGGATGGCTGTTCACCCTGGCGCACCTTCTGGCTAATCGCGCTACCAACAGCACGGCCCGCCTTAACCAGTTTGGCGTTGTATGTGTTTATTGCAACCTGGAACAGCTTTATCTGGCCGTTGGTAGCCACGCACACTGAGGCCATCAGAACGCTGCCAATCGGCTTGGCGGCCTTAAAAGCGTCCTTTCGTGATGGGATTGATTGGCCATTGATGTTAGCTGCCGCCACGTGCACCCTGCTTCCAGTAGTCATCATCACCTTGTTTGGTCAAGGAGCCTGGGTGCGGGCAACACTTGGCGGCAGTCTCAAGGAGTAAAAAAAGATTTAAACCTCAGATTCAAGCTGGTTTCTAAGGGTTAATATTTGGCGTTAAAGGCCACCGAGGCGATTAAGAGGCCATATTCTGCCGACAGCGCGTCCAATAAGTCGTTTTTGTGGAACCAGCCCCCAAAAGCGACTATCCGCACTAAAATTACGATTATCTCCCATCATAAAATAGTGCCCTTCTGGAATCGTCACGGGTGCACAAACGGGCACGGGGCGAACCAGCGTACAGCTATCGGCCAGCTGGGCAACATAGGGCTCATGTTGTTTTTTGCCGTTGATATAAACCCCATCGTTAGGGCGCACCTCGAGACGATCCCCAGGCAGCGCGATAAGACGTTTAATATAGGCCACATCAATATTGTCTTCTTTTTTGTAGACAAGGCCTGAAAAACCAGTCGCACGAAGGAAAAGCCCCCAAGGATCAGCGGGCAGCTGAGTGGTGGGTGGGTAAAAAACCATAACATCCCCGCGCTGATACGGACGAACCCAGCGGCTGACTTTTTCAATCACAACGCGATCATCAATTTGCAGCGTCGGCACCATGGACTCTGATGGAATGAGTCGAATCTCGCCCAATCCTTCTTTAATCAGAACCAGAAATAACAACACCATCAGCAGGGTTTCAATCGACTCTTTCACGAGAGCCATCAACTGACGGCCACGACGGCTACCTGGAACGGCATGGATGGCTTCATCAATTTTTTTCACGGTCAGCCCATAAGGCTCCAAAAGCTGGCCAATAATCGGGTCTGGTGACTCGGTTAGCGCCTTCAGGATATCAATAAAGTCGACCTGCTTGCGCCCCTCTTCGTTGGCATCGGCTTTGGCCCATACCCGGGCGCGGTGAATCAAGTCAGAATCCAGAGACGGGCAGGGTTGGTCATGATCTTGGGGGGGATGAGCGAGCGCTTTTTGTAAATTTCGGCGCAGTGTTGCGGGCACCATCCCCAACACCTGGAAAGAGGCTTCCAAATCACTGTAAGGGCGAGCGCACAGCAAAATAGCGTATAAGTAATCCGAATCACGGATAATCGTCTGCTGACGTTTTTCTGCCATTTTATACGTTAGTGCCAGCGCTTCATGAAGGGAGGCATGGGCTTGAAGTAACTCGTCTGAGGCAATACGCCTCTCAAATTCTTTATTTTGAATAACACCAGAACCATTGGCTCTGCCAGATGTGGCCACAACATGCGTGTTATCTGCAGAAGAAGCGGCAGACTCTGACGGGTTGGGGGAGAAAGGAGACGAAGAAAAAGTCATAAAAAATTAAAATCAGATAAGAGCCAGGCAAGGGCAACGAGGATCGCTACAGGGGTTTTAGCACAAACCAGCCTATTATCTGTCATTTCTTTGAAGATATTTAAAGCGCCCTTAAAAATATCTCCGAAAGATATACTTGTTATATTTATTAATACTTTCTAAAAACAGGCAATTCTGACTGAATGAATGTTTTTTTATAACTATAAGAACCGATTCTAAAAGGCGAGCAACATCAAAACAGAGAGTGCCCACATACAAAAAGTTTCTACCAAGATCGTGTCCACCATTGTGGCGGGAGATTTGTGATGACTGAGACAACGTTAGCCATTACTTTAGGCTATTTACCGGATCCTGTTTGCAACCGTGTGGTGTATTCGCCAGATGATGCCGACAATATTCGATCCCTTATCAGCGTTTTGGGAGATGCCGCCACTCAGCGCAAAGTGATGGGCAGCATCAATGTCGACATCTGGAGCGAGTTTTTACCTTGGCATAGCATGAATTAATCACACAATTTCAAACATTACGCCAAAAAAGGGTCTGAATTAAGCGGTGCGGATTTTTACTTGCACCAAGCAACCACAAGCCTACAGTTTATGTTTTATGGAAACATATCGCTTTAAACGAATGTTTTATATCGACCAGGTGTTTGTCACCTGGTCGATTTGTTTCAATTCCTTGCTACAAATCCACAGAAGCGCGACAAACTGAAACCGTTTCTGTAGGATGCAGATATGGGTGTATTATCTGAAACTGCATTGCCGTCTGCTCAAGATGAAGCCGCTGTCTTGGCGGGTTTCAAGCCTGATTTAACAGCGTTGAAAGCACCCCAAGAATACAAGAGCATCTGCTCGCTGACGGCGGATCTCACCATCGCCTCCCCCATGATGCGCCAGTTTCTGGAAATCAAGCAACAGTATCCTGGGGTGTTGCTGCTTTATAGAATGGGGGATTTTTATGAAACGTTTTTTGAAGACGCCATCACGCTCTCTCAAGCACTGGATATTACCCTGACAGGTCGTGACTCTGGCGGACTAGGACGGGTTCCCATGGCCGGGGTACCCATAAAAGCAATTGATCCTTATCTTGCCAAGTTGCTTCAACAAAATTTTAAAGTCGCTATTTGCGAGCAAATGGAAGATCCTGCGCTGGCCAAAGGTCTGGTTGAACGCCGCGTGGTCAGGGTGATATCTTCAGGTACGCTGTCTGATAGCACCCTTTTACCCGCGGATCGAGGAAATTTTTTGGTCGCCGTGTGGCCTGAGGAGAGTCATGGGCGATCTTCTCAATGTTTTGGACTGGGTTTTGGACTGGCCTGGAGCGAAATCTCAACCGGCCTATTTCAGGTAAAGACCTGCCCGAGCTTAGAAGTGCTTCTGGGAGACTTGAGCCGCCTATGTCCGGCAGAATTGCTTGTACCCGGAAAATGGCAGCGCACAGAGATGGGTTTCCCAAGCTCAGTTTCCAGACTGCCCGCAGATATTATGCGTGCCATAGCGCGTTTTACCCCTTGTACAACAACAGCCATTGCCGATGAGGCCTTGCTGAGAGAAGACGCGGGTGAGATGGCACTTAAAAAATTGCTTCATGTCAGTACGCTTGCCGGCTACGAACTGGATGAGCATCCACTGGCAAGACGGGCGGCAGGTTTACTGGGGGCATACCTTAAATTCATGTTTGTGGGCGAGCCTCCCAAGCTGGATAGCATTCAGGTTGAAAAATCTGGCGATACCCTCTGGATGAGTGCCACTACACGCAAAGCGTTAGAGCTTGGTAGCTCAATGAAAGAGGGGCGTGTTGAGTCCAGCCTGTGGGGAGTACTCAACCGGACACAAACCCCAATGGGGGCTCGATGCCTGCGAGGATGGCTTTATCAGCCGCTTGCCGGTGCCAATAGCCTTGGCGAGTTAACGCGGCGCCAGCAGGCCATAGCCGCCCTTATCTCCTCATCGAACATTCGACAATCATTGTCTGAGGCAATGGCATCCATTTCAGATTTAGAGCGGCTCTCCCAACGGGTTGCTAATTTAACGGCCTCGCCTCGAGATCTTTCAGCCTTAGATCGCTCGATACAAGCCGCCTCGTCAATCCATAAACAGTTAAACGCCTTCCCTCAAGACTACTTACAGGCCTTGGGGGCACTTGAGGATGATATTTTATCTGTCTCTGATGGTTTACAGGCCGCGCTATTACCCGAGCCTGCGGCGCAACTCAAACAAGGGGAGGTTCTGCGAGAAGGCTTTCACGCCAAACTGGATGAATATCGTACCTTTATTCGGGATCAACAGGCCTGGCTATTCAGGTATGAACAAGAACTTCGAGAGACAACAGGCATTAAAACCCTCAAGATTTTATTCAACGGCGCCTTTGGCTACATGATAGAAATCAGTCGCGTGGCTGCTCAGGGGCTAGTCGTGTTGCCCGATGGCTGGCAGCGCAAACAAACGCTCACCAATGCAGAGCGTTATACTTCAGAGGCTCTGCAAAGGTTTGAATCTCGGCTAAGTGAAGCGCAACAGCAGTCGAGCGAACTAGAAGCGAGCCTTTTTATAGCCCTTCGACAATCGTTATTGCCAGCAGTGCCGGCTTTAAAAGAGTTGTCCCGTCGTGTGGCAGCTCTGGATGCGCTGATGTCTCTGGCGCAGGTAGCGGCATCGAAAGGCTACGTGCAACCCACCCTGACCCTTGATCATCAGCTGGATGTTGTCAACGGACGCCACCCCGTGGTTGAAAACAGCTTGCCAATGGGCGCCTTTGTTCCCAATTCTTGTCGTCTCAACTCGCCTGCCAACCCTCAAGCCCCTCAACTAATGTTAATTACAGGGCCAAACATGGCCGGGAAAAGCACGCTAATGCGGCAAATGGCCTTGATTGTGGTCATGGCTCAGATGGGGTCTTTTGTGCCGGCAGAGGCGGCAACCATCGGTTTGGCGGATGCGATTTTTACCCGAATAGGCGCCGTAGACGATTTGGCGGCAGGACAGTCAACCTTTATGGTTGAAATGACCGAAACCGCCCAAATCCTGAATAACGCAACGGCCAAAAGTCTGGTTATTCTGGATGAAATTGGCCGTGGCACCAGCACCTATGATGGCGTTGCCATTGCCTGGAGTGTGGCCGAATACCTGGTGAGCACCATTGGATGTCGAACCGCTTTTGCAACCCACTACCACGAGCTCAATGCCCTCGAGCAAGCGTATCCTATTCGCGTTCAAAACTGGCGCATGATGGTGCGGGATCAAGGTGGCGAGATTGAGTTTTTGCATATGCTGGCGCCGGGGTCGGCACAAAAAAGCTACGGGATTCAAGTGGCCAAAATGGCAGGCATCCCCAATTCCGTGGTTCATCAAGCCAGCAAACGCTTAGCCTCACTTCACAAACGTGCCGCCACCATTGAGGCGCATGTCAATACGTTGCCTGAAGAGCTCGCCATTGATGGAATGCCCCAACTGCGCTTGTTTTAATGCATTGCGTTGCAAGCCCCCAAGCAGCGGATTTTTTCTGATAAACTAATAAGGCTGTATTTCTGAGTGTTCATTTTTTTGAGTGACACGCCTTTGAATATTTAGAAACATCTGGAAATGCTGGTTTCGAGTATCTTTGAAGCACACCTGAGATCTTAATGAGACAAGATGCGCACGCTGTAACTCAAATGGCTGTGGTGAGTGTTCGCCATAACCGAGCTCCTGTTGCCCTTCGAGAAACGCTCAGCTTTTCGGCCGAACGTGCCGATGCCGTCATGTTGCAGTTAAAGTCGACCATGGCCTTAGATGGGGTGGTTATCCTGTCGACCTGTAACCGCACGGAACTCTATATTGCCGCGCCAAAACTACGGCATCAATTGCCCGAATTATACCGCCAGCTGGCAAAAATTTGGGGCTTGTCTGATTTTTCACAGATCCGATCTTCGGCGGCCATTTATCTCAATGAGGATGTGGTTCGTCACCTGTGTCGGGTAGCATCTGGGCTTGATAGTATGATTTTGGGAGAAGATCAAATTCTGGGTCAGGTCAAAGCCGCACTGCAGCAGGCGCAACGGCTTCAGACAGCTGGCACCGTAATGGATCGCGTCTTTAAAAGTGCCCTCATGAGTGGTCGTCGTGTGCGACAAGAGACAGGCATTACGCATCGAGATGCCAGCTTGAGTCACGCCGCACTTCGTTTGGCCAGGCACCATCAGGAGGCCGTCTTGAGCGAGCCGGTTTGCATTTTGGGTGCCGGCAAAATGGTGGATATTTTGCTGGGTGCCTTCCAGAGTGCCCGCCGAGAAGCCGGGCTGAATGACCCCGATGTACTCCAGCACGTAACCATTGTTAATCGCAGTGAAAAGCGTTTACAAACGCTGGTCAATCGCTTTGGCGCTCAGGGTATGCCCTGGAACCAGCTGCCTGAAGCCCTGCAAAACGCCAAGGCTATTTTTGTCGCAACAGGGGCACCCCATCCGGTTATTTATCCAGACATGTTGCCCGAGTCCTCATCAGCCGTGACGGTCATTGATATGGCGGTGCCGCGCAACATTGATCAGAGTGTTACGCAGCTGCCGCATGTGCGGCTTTTCAATACCGACGATTTGGCAGCCATGGCCCCAGAGCTTGCATCAGAGTGGATGAGCACGGAGACGATGACGCATCAAATAGCCCTGGCTGAAGACATTGTACTGGAAGAAGTAATGCGTTTTTGTCAGTGGCAACAAGGCTTAGGTGGGCATCAAACCTTGGCACGCCTTCAAGCCAGACTCAATGATCTTTATGAGCAAGCCTTTCAGGAAAACACCCGCCACATTCAGGAAGATCATCGCCGACTGGTGCACCAAGCCAGCCGCCAGGTCATGAACCAGCTATTGCACGAGCCGTTTGTTCAGTTGCGACAGTTGGCTCAGCAGTCCAATCAAGTCTATGATCAAAGCTTGACATCGTTGCGGCAGCTGTTTGCACTTTAAAGCGTATCTCACCCATAATAAGGCGCCTTCAGGCTTGCACTAAAACCCAAAGCAGAGGGAAAAGTATCTTTCCCTCTGCTGACAAGGTAATCTTTTTGCGACTTAGTGCGCTCTAATGCAGCAGCTTGGCTTATTCAGCCACTGCTTCTTCAAGAGGCGCCTGAGCTTGGGCTTCTTGGATGTTTGCATCCAGCGGTATCATTGCCTCCTGCTCGTCAACGACTGCTTCAACAGGATCATCACCAACGTGTTGAGGGCCGTGCTGTTCAAAGTAGTGTTGTTCTTGTCGCGCATAGTCATGTTGCATCTGGCTTCGGCTCTTGATGTCGAGCTTGTAGCCCGTTAAACGAGCCGCAAGGCGAACATTCTGGCCTTCTCGACCAATCGCCAAACTGAGTTGATCATCTGGCACAATGACCAGCGCATGGCGTACGTCGGGATCAGGATTGACATGAGCCTCTACTTTTTTGGCCGGAGCCAGCGCCGCAGCAATAAATTGTGCCGGGTCTTCAGACCATTTAATAATGTCAATTTTTTCATTCTTGAGCTCATTAACAATAGCCTGAATTCGGCTGCCACGAGAGCCAATACAAGCTCCTTGAGGGTCAACATCGGGATCATTGGAACCAACGGCCACTTTGGTGCGATAGCCGGCCTCGCGTGAAATACTCTTGATTTCAACAATACCGTCTTCAATTTCAGGCACTTCAAGTTCAAACACTTCGCGCACCATGGCAGGGTGGCCTTGTGAGACGATGATTTGAGGGACTCTGCCAGATTCGCGCAGCTCTAAGACGTAAACGCGTAATTTGTTACCAACACGATAGTATTCGCCGGGCAGCTGTTCCCGAGACGGCAGGGTGGCCTCGGTCTTGCCAATGCTCACGATGACATTATTGCCTTCAATGCGTTGGACAATAGCCGTCATCACGCTGCCTTTTTTATCTTCAAATTCACGTTGAATCAGGCCTTTTTCGGCTTCGCGAATGCGCTGCATAATAACCTGTTTTGCGGTTTGAGCCGCAATGCGGCCAAATTCGCTGGGGGTCACTTCAATTTCAAGCACATCACCAATTTCAACGTCTGGTTTAATTTTACGAGCATCGTGCAAGCTGATTTGTGCCAACTTTGGGGGCTCTTCTTCAATCGGCTCGGCGCTTTCATCCAACGACGCAACCTCGCCTTCAGAGAGCTCCGTCTCTGGCACCGTGGGCGAAGCCTCCTCAGAGATGGCATGATTTTTGGCATCTTCTTGCTCAGATGCTTGCTCAAGAGGCTCTTCAACAATGACTTCCTTGACGACTTCAAGCTGCTGAAACACACCTATTTCACCGGTTCGCTCCAGCAGTTTGCAGATAATGCCATGGGCATCGGTCAGTTTAGCATAGCGCTTATAGGCGGCCACCATGGCTTCTTGCAAAGAGCTGATGACCACATCTTTGGGGATGCCGCGCTCTCGCTCAAGCTGCTCAGCATGTTCCATCAGGGCGGGACCAACTTTAATCATACGGATAAATCTCCAGCAAAAAAAGAAAATAACGCATTTAAAAATCAGAGGGAATGAATCGTGTGACTGAGCGCCACATGCATCAAAGAGGGATCCCAAGGCAGGGTGATAGCCGCTTGGCAGCTGGCCTCCGCATTGGCCGATTCGGGTGAAATTGAAATAATTTTTGCCTCGGCGTCAAATGAGGCCAAGACCCCTTTCAGAGGGCGTTTAAGACGCTTTGCCAGCGCCTCATAGGCAGGATTTTTAGCCAATTTGGCGGTGCGCTTTGGCAAGGATATCTCAACGGGGCTGCCCTGATAAAAGGCAAGCTCACGGGCAGAGGCAAGCTCTCGAAACAAGCCTGGGGAGCTGACCTCCAAATGATAATCCAAGGGCTGCAGCTGTTTATCGGCGTCAAGGACATCCAGAAAGGCTTGTGTCATCTCATAGCAATGACTCAGTGTGACGCCATCGGATGCCTTTCTATCCAGATGATCCATATAGAACGCCAAAGTAAGCGCCCCAAACGGAGACGCCACCTCGACGCTTAAGAGATAAAATCCGCGTGATTCAAACCATGGAGCATAGCGCACCAGCAGGTCCTCAGCCAGGGCGCGTCGCTCAGCAGGCTTGAGGGGTTTAGTGGCAGAAGAGACTGAACTCATGAGGGGTTAACAATCTGAACAAAAAAATCCAACCGGACACAAACGGGATGACCGTAAAAACATCTGAAAAACAAAACCGAGAGCATGCTCAATGGGCATGCTCTCGGTTTCATCCTTGATTTAAGATGACTCTGTCATTATGGCGCTGAAAATTTTCACGCGCAAGATGTCATGGTTTTGACGGCGACTTATGAATGCGTTTGTGACGAATTGTGCCAAAATGGCAATCGAAATATCACTTTTCATCTGACTTTAGCGTTCGAGTTTTACCTGATTTTCTTAAAAAAGTTAGCATTTATTCAAAAATAAAGGCCTTCTCCCAATGACTCCTGATATGGCGGCACCCCTTGTGCTCACCTCGCACATGCAACCGCACGTAACACTCTTAACACTGCACCGCCCAGAGGTGCTCAATGCGCTTAATCTCGCCCTGATGCGTCAACTGGCGGATCACTTGCGCATTTTGGCTCAGGATGAAACATGTCGAGTGGTCATTTTGACAGGCTCAGGGGAAAAAGCCTTTGCCGCCGGCGCTGACATTTCAGAAATGCACCAACTGCGCCCTGAGGTCGGCGGGAAGGATGATTTTTTAGCCGTGTGGGATGTTGTGGCGAATTTTCCAAAACCCATCATTGCGGCCGTCAACGGCTATGCCTTAGGCGGTGGCTGTGAGCTTGCCATGATGGCAGACATGACGATTGCTTGCGAAAATGCTGTTTTCGGACAACCCGAGTGCCTCATTGGAGTCATTCCGGGGGCGGGTGGCACACAACGATTGCTGAAGTGCGTGGGGAAATCGCTGGCCATGGATATGATATTGACGGGGCGGCGCTTGAGCGCTGCTGATGCGCTTCAGGCAGGTCTCATCAGCCGGGTGGTTCCCCAAGAACAATTATTGGAGCAAGCCCGCAACATGGCCGAATCCATTGCCAAACTGTCACCACGGGTTGCACAATTAGCCAAGCAGATGCTGAATATGGCACTAGAAACCCCCCTGTCGGAGGGGCTCAAGCAAGAGCGCCAGGCGTTTTATCGCCTTTTTGGCACACCAGAGCAACAAGAAGGAATGGCTGCATTTCTCAATCGTAAAAAATAGCCATAAAACACCGTGTCCGACCCACGCTGGCCGAGGACAGCCATTTTTTGAAGTAACATCTGGCACCAAAGGCGATGATTCAAACAGGCGACGGGGCTTGAGTGGTAATTTCAAGGGCATGAATCAAGGCACCCATGGGTCCCTTAATGGCCGCATGCACCAGACGATGTTGATCAATAATGGCAAGCCCAACAAATTTAGGCGAAACAATTCGCACTTTTAAATGGGCATTACCCATAGAACCCGGGTGACCCGAATGCGCCAGGGTATTGTCCGTAATCTCCACTTGCGTGGCCTCAAGTCTCTCCATAAGTAACGCCTTGAGGGCTTCTAAATCCAGTGACATGGCTAAAACTCCAATTCCATCGTTTTCATATTCACATAACATCATCAAACTTTAAAAAATAGCCTCAACCCCATGGCTATTGTTGAGGAGGGCGGTTCTTTAGACTAAAACCAGACGATCTTCACGAACTGAATGAAGGTCTGCTCGAAATACCCGCCATGGGTAGGGCATAAACCGCTGTTTAACACGCCCGTATCGAAAGAGCAAGGTCATTAAGCTGTCCAGCTTGGGAGAACGCACGGCAGGAGGGTCTTGAATACCCCAACGCTCTAGAGCATCTGGCATACTAGGCAGACGCTGACCGAGACTTTTAAATAAAAATCCGGTTTGCAGCTCCCCCCAAATGAGTTGCCCATGCGTCACACGAGCCAACTGACTCATAAAACGCGGCAGATCATCAGGTTGAAGGCCAGAGGTACCATTTGAATGGCTCGATAAGCTATTAAAAACCAGGGTCAAGTCAAAACGATCCGATTCAAAGGGCAAAACCAGTGGATCTATGGCAATAAACGCACATCGACAGCCAATCACACCTTTGGCACGCTCTACCCAAACCGGATCCGCATCGGCCAAGGTGATTCTGGACTGCGGCAGCTGGAGCGCCAAAAATCTTGCCACAGCAGGCATACGGCAGCCACCCACAAACAAAATACGATCCGGGGTCTTGGGCAACGCTTCAATCATAAACAAAAGCGCCTGTTGCAGGGTTTGCTCAAACGAGGAAGTCGCCGCCAAATCATCGGTTTGCTTTGAGCATATACCGGTTTGTTCGCCCTGACAGGTGTTTTGAGCGTCACAGCGGTCGTCTTCTGAGACACCCACGGGGGGAGCAGTCGTCAGATCGCAGGAATGTGGCTGAGGAGGCAGTGTGCAGATTAATCCTTGATTAACCGGAGGATTCAGGGTGGGATTCATAGCAGAAAGAGTCATTGCTGGCATTTGCATAAGGTGATTCAGACGCGCCAGGTGATAGAGCTCCATTGGCGCAGTGGACAAAGACCATGACATTGTTAGCACCTCCCGGCGCATAAGACGACACCAACCATTCTAACGTGAAGAAAATGTGATAAATTTGAACAAAATTTGAAGCAAATGAGCTTACTTTAGACGCACGCGCTCAACCGTATGTTGGTTGGCCAATTGGTAGTGTGGGTATTGCAAAATGGTTTGCAGATGGCCAATTGCAATAATGCCAAGAAGCCCCCAGATGATGACTTGAACACTTTGTATCGCAATATTGGGGCATTTTAATGTCGAAAGCCATTGACGAATAAAAAGCAAGCCCACAACCGGTGAGGCCACAAGCCAGGGCCAGAGGGCGTAATCATCTACAGGAGATTGGCCAAGACCAAAAAACATAATGCCCAGTATCGTCAAGATGACAAACAGACTGGGCATGCCCGCCTGAGCGTTTAATTTACTCAAAACGCCAATCGATGACAGCGAAAGCACCACCCATTGAACAAGACGATTGCTTGAAAGCCAATGGATCACTTGCCACAGAGCATTCGTAACATTGTCAAGAGCAGGCATGGCAGAAATAGCGGTTGCATTAGACGCTGAGGGCGCCAATGAGGACACTGAAAATGCGGCTTTCGACAAATCTGGCAGGGTTTGCCAAGCCATACTGACGCGACCACTGAAGGCAGGGTGGAGCGTTGATTTCATGGCTTGAATAGCCCAAAGATGGCCATGATGCAAAGCCTCAATGGGGCGATGAACAAAAAGAGAATGCACGGCATGACTGTGAGACAACTGCCATACTAAAAAACCTAACCACGGCAGGCACAACCCAAGCGAGAGCAACGCCACAAATATGGCGGCAGAACGACCCTGTTTAAGAAGACAAGCCACCAGAAAGGCCAACATAATGGCCCATCCTGCCGGATGGAGCATGGCACAAGAAACACTCCAAAAGGTGCAGCCGCTTAATTCCCATCGAGACAAGGACTCCGCGTGCAGGCGTTTGTCGACCAGCCAAATGGTGAAAGCAGAAACTGCCAGAAAGGGAAGGGTTAAATCCAGATACGTCACTTCCAACAGCGTACAGGGCGCTAATGTCAAAAGGCCTGCAATCACCAACGGAAAAGGGGGCACCAGCCAGCGCGTCAGCGCACGAAAAACAAATATGGCTGAAATCCCAACACAGGTCACATTCATCCAAAACAAAAGCGTACCAAGAGACTCTAGCGTATGATGACCGGTCATTTTCATGAGCGCAGCCAAAAACGTCGGCATTAATGGCGGCGTTAGCCCTAGAATAAAACTTCCTGTGGCCGCACCATACCCCTTGCCACTCAGCATGCAGCGGGCAAGATCAAGCAAATGTGATGGATCGTGAGTGAGAGCATGTGGCAAGCGAAACGATGGCTGATTAGGGACAAGCTGCATTTCAAAATCAGCTAGTAGCCAAGTGGCCAAGCCAACCAAAAAAAATATGGCCAACCACTCAAACCATGGCGTTTTGTAAAATGGCATCGAGGTGGCAGATGCCACGTTGGGCGCACTCATAAAATTTCAACTCAAATGTAAATTTTTTAGCTCATTGAATTTGAATAACATAAAAATATATTGAAATTATATCTACTCAATTTATGAAATGTATATGTTTATGTTGAAATGTTAAAGTTTTTTTCGAAAGGACTCTTTTAAAAATATTGATTTCTTCAAACTGCTTGAAACTATGACGTGGATGGGGTAAACCATTAAGAGACTATACAGCCAAAGGCTATGAATGATGACAAATTGAAGGGGTCTTTGCTGGATCTTTTATATAGCTTGAAAAATCACTTTACATGTGCGAGCGTCATTTTTCGGTGATTATTTTGTAAGTATCATAACGCTGCGTTTTAAAAGAAGGATGGCAACAATTCCATGGCTTTAAAGAAAGACATTAGCTGGATGATAGGCGGCCCGCAAGGAACCGGCGTTGACTCATCAGCCACCCTGTTTGCCCGCGCGATGTCCGCTGCAGGTTACTGGGTTTTTGGTAAACGGGAATATCACTCCAACATTAAAGGTGAGCATAGTTATTTTCATCTGCGTGTTAATACAGAGCCCGTCAATTCTATTATTGATCCGATTTATTTGTTGGCGACCTTTGAAGATTCTACGGCCAATATTCACGGCCATGAAATCGTCGCCAACGGCGCCCTTATTTACGACCCCAAAGTGACCAAGCCAGAGCATCTTGAAATTGATAAGGGTGTCACTCTTTACCCTATCGAGTTTGATGCCATTGTGAATCAGTTGGCTGAAGAGACCGGCCAGCACCCCGCCAAATTGGCTATCGTCAAAAACACGATTGCTGTAGCCGCGTCAATGGCGCTCTTGGGCGTCGAGCTTGATGCGATGGAAGAAGCGCTTAAGAGCCTGTTCTCAGGTCGTCGTGCCAAGTTAGTGCCGATGAACATGAGCGCGGCGCAAAAAGCGTTTGAAGCCATGAAGGCCGCTGGCAATATTGAATCTTTCGAGTACCGCTTAGAACCTGTGACCAACAAGCCCGCGAAGGGGTCGCGTTTGGTGATGAACGGCGCAGCCGCCTGTGGCTTTGGTAAAATCATGGCAGGCTGTCGGATGCAGACATACTACTCCATTACGCCCGCTGTGGATGAGTGTATCTTCCTTGAGAATCACCCAGAAACAGGCGTTGTGGTGGTTCAACTAGAAGATGAACTTGCCGCTGTCAACATGGTCAACGGTGCTGCCCTAACAGGTTTGCGTGCTTCTACGGCTACCAGCGGCCCTGGGTTCTCACTAATGGCCGAAGGTATTGGCTGGGCAGGCATCAATGAAGTCCCCTCCGTTATTTTCAACTATCAGCGTGGCGGCCCCTCTACTGGGCTTCCAACCCGAAACGAACAAGGCGAGCTGTTGTTTGCTGTGAATGCGGGCCACGGTGAATTCCCTCGTATCGTCATTGCGCCTGGTGACATGCATGAGTGCTTTGAAGATGGCTTCTACTCCTTTAACTATGCCGAGCGGTATCAAACACCGGTCATTGTTTTGGTGGACAAAGCGCTTGCCAACAGTACGCATACTATTGAGCGCTTCGACGAAGAAAGTCTTCGCATTGACCGTGGTGATATCGTTCAGGCAGATTTTGAATGGCCAGGCGAAAAAGCCACACCTGAAGATGCGGCCAAGGCGATTGCCAAGTTCAAGCGTTTTGCAGAAGCCGAAAATGGCATCTCTCCTCGTGTGTTACCCGGCACAATTGGCAAATTGTTCTGGATGACAGGGGATGAGCACGATGAGTACGGCCACATTAGCGAAGAGCCCGAAAATCGCATCATGATGCACGAAAAACGTTTCCGTAAGCTTGATCTGGCGGCCAAAGAAATCCCGCAAGACTTCCAATATAAGCTCATTGGTCCTGAAACGGCTGATGTTACCATCGTCAGCTGGGGCTCCAACAAGGGTGCCGTTGAGGATGCGATCAAGGTGTTGGCCACCAAAGGGATTAAAGCCAATTTCTTGCACATTCGCCTGATGAATCCGTTCCCTACCGAAGCGGTCACCAAGATCTTGAGCCGCGCCAAGACCATCATCAATATTGAGTCGAATTTTACCGCGCAATTAGCGCAGTTGATTCGCCTCAGAACTGGCATTGATATTCAGCACAACGTGCTCAAGTACACGGGGCGTCCTGTGTCTGAAACCGAAGTGGTGAGTGCCGTCTCCGAAATTGTCGAAAAGCAGTCGAGAAAGGTGGTATTGACCTGTGGCCACTAATGTTTTGCAAAAACCCATGTCGCTTGAAGAATCATCCACAACGCTAAAAATGTCTGTGGCACTGAAAGCAAGCCAACTAAAATCCGATGTTCATCCCGACTGGTGTCCAGGCTGTGGTGACTTTGGTATTGTCAATGCGGTTCAACAGTCTCTGGCCGGCTTACAGCTTGCCCCATGGGAGACCATGTTCTTTACAGGCGTTGGCTGCTCTGGTAAATCCAGCCATTACATTAACAGTTATGGTTGCCATACACTTCATGGCCGGGTCTTGCCGTATGCCTTGGGTGCCAAATTGGCAAACCCCAAGCTAACGGTCATTGCCGCAGGCGGTGACGGGGATGGTCTGGGCATCGGGATGTGTCACTTTGTGCACGCCGGACGCCGTAACATCGACATTACCTACGTCATCTACAACAACGAAGTGTACGGATTGACCAAAGGTCAGGCATCACCCACCTTGGCATTCAAAAGCCAGCCAAAGTCGTTGCCCCTGCCAAACATCAATCAGCCTGTGAACCCCTTGGCGATGGCCATTGCCAGTGGCTACACGTTTGTCGCTCGAAGCTATGCATACGATGCCAAGCATTTAGCCGCCACCCTTCAAGCAGCCATTTCCCACAAGGGCATGGCACTTGTCGATGTGTTGCAGCCTTGCCCAACCTACAATGACATCCACACCAAAGAGTTCTACAGTACGCCGGTGCAAACTACGACTGGCGAATTGCCCCGAACCTACAAACTGGATGAAGCCGGCTATGATGGCAAAGTGAAAGATCCATCTGACATCGAAACGTTTGAGGCCATGCGTCAGCAAGCCATTCAACGTGCCTATCTCAGAGAAGATCGCATTGCTCTTGGTGTGTTTTGGCAAGTTGAATTGCCAACCTACTCCGATTTGCTTCAGGATAATATTCCGATGCTAAAAGAGTATACGCCCATTAACTTGCCCTATTATGATGCCGCTACGATGAAGCCCACCACGGATCTTACCGAAAGTCTGGAAGAGTTTGTGGTCTAACCCTTTGTTAAGCGCTTTATCATAAACTGTATAACGCTATCAACGCCGCTTGTCACTCATTACGAATAGACAAGCGGTGTTTTTCTTGTTTTGGCGTGGCTTTAGGGCAACACCTTTATTGCTTTTTACTTTCTGTTGCAGGTAAGATGTTGTTAGATTTTTTTCAATACTTTTGTATTTTTTCATGTTACATGTGTATTCAATGAGGGTATTCCTGTGTCAATGGCAACCTTAGAAAAAACCGCTGTAGCCGAAAACAACGCAAAGCGCATGACGCTCGATGAAATGGAATTGCCCATGGGCAAGCGTGCCCGTTTGCATCGTTTGCTTTATGAATTTGGCCCAGGCAATGGCACGTTAATGGTATTGCCCATTGATCAAGGCCTGGAGCACGGCCCGATTGACTTTTTTGAAAACCCAGCCTCTGCGGATCCCGATTTTCAATGCCAGCTCGCGTTACAGGGCGGGTATTCGGCAATTGCCACCCATATTGGCTTGGCCGAAAAATATGTCAAACGTTATGCGGGTAAACTGCCTCTGATTTTAAAGCTTAATGGTAAAACGGCCGTCCCACCTGCCAATGCGCCCTTGTCTACGCTAACCTCCACCGTAGAAGATGCCGTTCGTCTTGGGGCGGATGCCGTGGGATACACGCTTTATGTGGGCTCTTCACGTCAAGATGAAGATCTCGATCAATTTTGTCAGGTTCGTCAGGAAGCTGAACGCTACGGGATGCCCACGATTATTTGGGCCTACCCTCGCGGTGAGTCCATGGTAGAAAAAGGGGGTATTGATAGTCTCTATGCCATTGATTATGCCGCTCGGGTTGCCTGCGAAGTGGGTGCCGATGTTGTCAAAATTAACTACCCCGAGTTTAACCCTGAAAAAGCTGCCAAGTATCCAAAGCCCTACGATACCTTGAATCTCTCGTTTGAAGATCGGGTGCGTAAAGTGGTGCAATCCGCGGGTCGCACGCTGGTGATTTTCTCAGGTGGCAGCAAGGTCACCGAAGACAAGCTCATTAGTAACGTGCAAACTGCCATGAATTGTGGCGCCAATGGCCTGATTTTTGGGCGCAACATGTGGCAACGCCCCATGGATGAAGCGCTGCGCATCAGTCAGCGCGTGTCTGAGATTTTGAAGAACAGCTAAGCAATCCGTCAATGGGAAATGACACTTTACACGGCTTCGCTAAGGGTTCCAGCTTCATACAGAAGAGAGCTCGCAGAAAATCCTCAACAGTATTTTGTCCACCAAAACCCACCAATCGCTTACTCTCTGTCAACACCCAATCCTATGGAAAAACTATCACTATCAGATATACTGACGCTTGCTTCCGAAAGTGAACCCGCTATCAATGCGCGCATACGGCAATTACAGCAACAATTGCCTGGAATAACAATCATTCATAGCCCTAAAAAGCTAAATATAAATGGTTAACCTGAAAACAACTGGAGAACATAAACATGACCCCAAAAATTGCCATTAACGGATTTGGCCGCATTGGCCGCATGGTCTTAAGAGCCATGCTTGAAAGCTCAAAAGTGGACCTAAACGTCGTTGCCGTCAACGATTTAACATCGCCTCAACAACTGGCCCACCTCTTTAAATACGACAGCGTCATGCGCACCTACAAAGGCAATGTCGACTTTACCGATAACGCCATCATCATCGACGGTAAAACCATTCATGTTCTTGCCGAAAAAGATCCAGCCAATCTCCCCTGGAAAGCCTTGGGTGTCGATGTGGTCATAGAATCCACCGGCTTTTTCACCGACGCCAGCAAAGCCAAAGCCCACCTGGAGGCCGGCGCTAAAAAAGTCATCATCAGTGCTCCCGCCAAAGGCGAAGATATTACCCTGGCCATCGGCATCAACGATCATCTCTACGATGCCGCCAGCCATCACATCATCTCCAACGCCAGCTGCACCACCAATTGCTTGGCACCCGTGGCCAAGGTCATTCAAGAACAATTTGGTATCGTCAGTGGCCTCATGACCACCATCCACAGCTACACCGGCGATCAACGCCTGCTCGATGCCCCGCATTCTGATTTGCGTCGTGCTCGCGCTGCCGCCCTCAGTATGGTGCCCACCAGCACAGGTGCCGCCAAAGCGATCGGCTTGGTATTGCCCGAGCTGGTTGGTAAATTCAACGGCTTTGCCATCCGTGTGCCCACCCCCGATGTGAGCCTGGTCGATCTGAGCTTTATTAGTGAAAAACCCATCACCATCGAAGCCATCAATGCCGCCATGAAATCCGCGGCCAACAGCTCACTCAGCCACGTCTTACGTTATGCCGATGAACCCTTGGTCAGCAGTGATTTTATCGGCGATCCCCACAGCAGCATCTTTGATCCTGAATTTACCCAGGTCGCTCCTGGCAATATGGGGAAAATTCTGGCCTGGTATGATAATGAATGGGGTTATAGCAACCGACTGGCTGAGCTGACACAAATGGTATCTCAAAAATTACCCGTTGCAGCCTAAGCGAGCGCTGCAAACACCAACAATAAAGAGCGGTTCATTCTGTGAGCCGCTCTTTCAGCGTTTATATGATACTTTTGAACACCCATCAGCCGCTTATAAGGCGAAAGTGTCAAGATACGTCACGATGCAGCGGCGCTAACGAAGGGTCAAAGCCTGGTTCACAATAGCGAGCAATGACCTGAGTTTTAATACCGCCCCGCGGCAAAAAGCGACCCTCAACGACAACATAGCGCGGTTGAACAGCCGCAACAATATCATCCAGCATTCGATTCACCACGTTTTCGTAAAAAATACCGTAATTTCGGTAGGCCAGTGTATAGTACTTGAATGCTTTGAGTTCAATGCATGAAGCCCCCGGCACATAGTGAATGATGATTTGGCCAAAATCGGGCAAACCGGTTTTGGGGCAAACCGATGTAAATTCTGGCACATCAATCGCAATGGTAAACACACGATCGGCAAACGCGTTGGGGAAGGCTTCAACAGGCGGAAACGGGTTAGGAGGCGGAAACTCTTGAGAAACAGGAATAGACGGCATAAGACAGTACATTACCCTACTAAACGAAACACTTGCATCAAAAACGTAATAACCCCCACCAAACCCAATACGCATAGAATGGCCGGAGAGAACGACACCAACAGCGTGCGATCAACGGTGAGATCATAAGTGACGCCAAGAGCCAACAAAAACAATAGCGCACTCCAAATCCAGGCGAGGAAACCCCCCATCAAGCCAATTAAGCTCATCATTATATTCAAAGGACCACTAAAGGCACTAAGAAGCAAAATGGCGGGCAGCTGAAACAACAGCGGAATAAGCGAGAAGGCGGAAAGCACCAACAAACTCTGGTAGCGAGCCTTACCAGTAAACCCATAGGCCAGCAGGGCAAAGAGTCCACCAATCAGCAGCCAGTTGAAAATCCCACAAATACCCGCAATGGGCATTTGAAGCAGGGGATTTCCCCAAGAGCCCATTGCGCTTTGCCGATTCATAAAATCCAGCAGAGGAGAAAGCATTGTCACCACACCTGTAATGGCAATGGCCAATGCCAGCAATGGATTGAGCTGCCGCGCGTCAGACAAAAAAACGGCTGTGCTCTGAAACGTATCAACCGGATGAAAAAGCGTGCCGTAGACAAGCTGCAAAAACGAACGACCTGGTGGATAAGCCCCAGAAGCTGCCGATTGAGGTCTGGGGCTATCATGCATGCCTTGAGGATTTGGAAAGGTATTCATTTGAGAGCCCGTCCCCTACTGCCAGACCCAGAGGGGTTGATTCGGGTAACGCACGCCCAAGGAGGAGCCGAGACTGGCAGAAGACAGAGCCTCTGTCGCATGACGCTTTGAAGCGAAGGCTTCTTTTGACGTAATGGGGAGCAGATGCTGCAGGCCTGCGGATTTTAGCCAATCAGGTGCGGCCGAAGAGCTTAATAAAGCATTCAACCAATGGAGATCTTCATTTTTCTCTTCAAGTGACAGCTTGGTGCTTGGCCGCAGATGGAAGCGTTCAATTGCCAGCTGATTCAGTTTCGCTTTGGCGTCTTCAAAGTAACCGATTTCATCCACCAGACCCACGCCAAGCGCTTTTTCCCCAATAACAATCCGGCCATCGGCAATGGCCTTAATGTCGGCCGAACGTTTTGTAATAGATTGGGGGGTTTTCAAGTGACGGGTGCGGCCATGAAGCACCGCCCCCAAAAACTGTTTGTAGCTGGTATTTATAAGATCTTGAATCAGCGTAATTTCTGCCGGTGTAGCCTCTCGAAACGTGGAGAGAATGTCTTTAAACTGGCCGCTCTTGATAACCACCGGCTTAATCCCGAGTTTATCGGTGAGCAGACCGCTGAGGTTCATGGAGGAAATAATCACACCAATGGATCCCGTCAGCGTACCCGGGGTGGCGATAATCCAGTCAGTGGCACTGGCGGCATAATAGCCCCCGCTGGCAGCGACGTCTCCCAAATACGCCACAACGGGCTTTTTGGCGGACACTTTAAGAATTGTATGATAGAGCTCCTGGCTCATGCCCACGGTGCCCCCCGGAGAGTCAATCCAAAGCAGAACCCCTTTTACAGAATCTGTCTCGAGGGCGTCTTGAAGGGCATTTCTGGCGGTGATGGCCATGCTCTCGTGAGAAAAGACGCCGCTTTCCCCATCTGCACTGCTAATCATGCCACGCAAGGAGACCAACATCAGGTGATCCTGCTTGAGGACCTTGTTTTTAATGAGCGATAAACCTTCACTGCCCTGACCAGAAGCGGCAACGGCGGGCGTGGTCGCTTTTGGAGAGGGTGGCTTGAGGCTATTGTACAAGCCAATGAGCACTGAAAGGGCACAAAAACCAATGAGCCCCAAGGCAATCCACCGTTGAAACCCCACTGACGCAGAAGAACTCATGAGCATGACCTGTCAGACATA
>JAYKJM010000157.1:0-13973 GCA_035285385.1 Vampirovibrionales bacterium | reverse complement strand
TTACACGCGACGCTTTAACTTTGGTATGGGTCAGAAATTCTAATATTTATTTTTTGTTTGCCGAATTATTTTTGGAGTCAGCCTTGTCATGAACCTCGATATGATGCCCTATTTTCGTCAAATGCGTCAGTGGCCAGATAAATGGATGCTCCTGTTGTTTCCGCTGATTACCTTTGGGGTTGTCATTGCGGGTTTGCTTGGGCTTTGGGTGGTCTCCCTGTTGTTGACCCTGGGCTAATGCAGGTTTTTGTATAACAAGCATTAGCAGAAAATTAGTCGTGGCGCTTAAATTTTCATTCGACTGGCTGCCGCGCGCGCAGGAACGCCAACCACGGTGGTCTTTGCTTGAACATCTTTCAAAACAATGGCACCTGCCCCAACTTTGGCTTCATCTGCTATGTGAATTGGCCCTAAAACTATGGCGTTGGCGCCCAACGTCACGCGATCTCCCACCGACGGATGCCGCTTTTCCCCTTTTTTGCTGCTGGTGCCCCCAAGCGTCACGCCGTGGTACAAGAGTACATCATTGCCCACCACGGCTGTTTCTCCAATGACAACCCCCATGCCATGGTCAATGAAAACCCGGCGGCCAATTTTGGCACCCGGATGAATTTCAATTCCCGTTACAAACCGCGACACCTGAGAGAGAAATCGTGCTAGAAGTTTTAGCCCACCCTGCCATAGCCGATGGTTCAGCCGATGGGCCCATAACGCATGAAGCCCCGGGTAGCAGGTAACCACCTCCAAAACATTGCGGGCAGCCGGGTCTCGCTGCAGGACTGTCTCGACATCTTCACGCATTAACTTCAATATCATGATTGAGGCTCCATATGGGGGGAATGTTGACAGCTAGCCGTCTCAAAAACGGTTGAAATAATCATTTTTAAAATAATGGGATTGTTACAATTGAAAGTTTTAGTACCCTATCACAACTAACACGTTTTACGATTGAGGAGCATTTAATATCACAGCATGACGATGCAATCTTAGTTGTTTTCATTTTTTGTGAGTCTCCATGAGCATCGCCGGATGGCCAACTAATCCCTATGCAAGCCTGCAACGGCTTCCCTTGAGTGCCGTGACGCCACCTGTTTACCCTTTGTTGCCTAGTCAGCCTGCTCCTGCCCAGGTCTCGTTGATTCCCGTTTCCCCCCCCCTAACAGGGGCTTTTCTTGCAAATGCTTTGCCTGCAACGGCATCTGTTGTCAATTTAAAAGGATTTTCAGCATCGAGTAATCCGGCCAACTCACCCACTCGCGCTCAGGCCACCAAAATTAAAGAATGGGGCAATACCCTTTTTAAAAGTAATCAGTTGCAGGCTGCGGCCATGGCTTATCAACAAGCCATGCTGGTTGATCCCTATTATAGCGACCCGATTTTCAACCTGGGCAAAACCTTTTTAATGCTGCAAGATCACCCCAACGCGATTGTGGCGTTTTCAAGGGTGTTGGGACTGGATCCTAAAGACAACGAAGCCAGGGTGTTGTTAGCCAAATCTCTCGAAAAATCTGGCCGCATTCAGGATGCCATGATGGAGTATCTGAATGTGTTGCGACAAGATCGACAATATGACCCTGCCCATCGGCGTTTTCAGCTTTTGCAGGCGCGCTTGCGCTCGCCACAAGACTACGGCCGCCGCATGATGGATGTGGTTGGCTATCAAAACCTTCAGAATGCTCGTCAGCTGGTGAAAGCCTATCTCATCAATGCCTCTCACGTGCCAAAATCCAAACGGCAAGCGCTGGTTAAGCTTTTAGAAGATATCCCCGTCTCTTTTGATACCACCCAATCGCTCAACGGCTCAACCAACATGGGCGAATACATTCACTTAGAAAACAATTCGCGTGGCATTCGCTTAAAATCTGAACTCGCCTTTGCGCATCCCAATGTTATTGGTGCCTATTGGGTTCATGAACTCATCCACGCACTCGATAATGATGGCCTGTCATCCGTGCAGGAGGAGCAGGAGTGTTATCTGGAAAGTACCAAATTCTGGCAAGCCTATAAATCAGCCGTTGAAGAGCCCAACCTGGATTTAGCACTTTTGCTCTATCAACAACAACCCGAGCAACCCACAGAACTGCTGCAAAAAATTTCTGAGTTGTATCTGAACCGCAACCCCACCATGCCCCAGACTTCACCAGGTCATGGTATGCCTGCAAAGGGGGCTCAATGGACAGCCTGAGCCTCTGCCATCGTGCAAAATAGCTTAAAAAAGGTTTCTAGCCGCCAAACAGTAATTTATACTGTTTTTCGCTGAAGCCAGCATGCGCGCGGCCATCTGAGAGCACGATTACCGGTCGTTTGATGAACGTGTATTCAGCCGCCATGTGATCAAGCAGCTCACTGGCATTGAGGGTCATTTTATCCAGCCCCAGCGAACGGTACTTCATGGCGCGTTTGGAGAAAAGGCTTTCAACGCCGCCTACTTTTTCTGCCAGCTCTTCAATCACATCACGAGCCAGCGGCTGGGTTTTGACATCAATACTTTTTTCAATAGAAATCCCATGCGCTGTTAGCCACGCCTCAGCTTTTTGACAGGTACTGCAATAGGGCAGCCAGTAGAGGGTCTCAACGGTTAAGGTTTTTGTAGCCGGGGACATAACAGTCTTCTCCTGTGTATAAAAAACTCATTTCCACAAACACCTGTTTGCATCATCCGATAATATTGTCATAATACCATCATCAGGGTTTTTACCTGCTGTGATTCGCTAACCTCTTTTAGGATCGTCTCTCCATGGCGCGTCTGTCGGCTTCAGCTTCCAACCAAACCAGAACTGACGATTTTGATTCTGCCACGCCGGCGTCGCCTTCTGGGGAGCTTCATGATGGGCTTGTAGCAGGCCTTGACCCTGCCCTGAGAGTGCGTCCTCACAGTGATGAAGCCGAGCAAGCAGTTCTTGGAGGCCTGCTTCTGGAGCCTGATGCCCTGGCCAATATTGTGGATATGCTCAAGCCGGCCTCGTTTTATCGCAAACAGCATCGGCTGATTTACACGGCGATATTGACTCTTTTTGAGCGCAGTGACCCCATCGACATTGTGACCGTCTCCGAGTGGCTCAATGATCAGGATCAGCTTGATGAGTGCGGCGGACGGGATTTTATTAATACCCTGGCCCTGAGTGTCATTACCACGGCCAATTTGGAGTATTACGCCCGTCTGGTTCACGACAAGGCCTTGCTTCGCTCTCTGATTCGTGTTGGCGGCACGATTGCTCAAACCGCTTTCGAAGAAGAAGACGCCGAACGTGCCCTCGATAAGGCGCAGCAGGCGCTTTTTCAAATTGCCCAGCAGCACAGCGCTAACGACGTCATGCACATCCGAGATGTCTTGCCCACCTCTTTTGCTCAAATTGAGGAGCGTCACCTCAACAAGGGCTCTTTGATGGGGATTTCAACGGGTTTTTATGATTTGGATAATTATTTATCCGGCCTTCAGCCCTCAGATTTATTGATTCTGGCGGCGCGCCCTTCTATGGGAAAGACCGCCTTCTGTCTGAATCTGGTGACGCAGGCGGCGCTTCGAGAGAATAAGCCGGTGCTTGTTTTTAGCCTTGAAATGAGCAAGGAGCAGGTCGTCAGCCGGATGCTTTGCGCGGAGGCCGAAATTGATGCCCAACGCATCCGTACGGGTGAAATTACCGAAATGGACTTTCATCGCCTGCGCAAAGCGATGTGTATGCTTGGCGAGGCCAAGATTTACATTGATGATTCTCCTGGGCTTTCGGTGATGGAAATGCGTGCCCGGGCTCGAAAACTCATGATGGATGCCGGCGGTGAAATCGGCCTGATTGTTATTGACTATTTGCAGCTGATGGAAGGCAAAACAGGCGCCAAAGGGGGCGGGGATAATCGGGTGCAGGAAATTTCATCCATATCTCGGGGGCTGAAGACCCTTGCTCGAGAGCTCAAGGTGCCCGTCATTGCCTTGTCGCAGCTGAGCCGAGCCGTTGAGAGCCGCCAGGACAAACGCCCCATGCTTAGCGATCTTCGAGAATCCGGAGCCATCGAGCAAGATGCTGACGTGGTCATGTTTATCTATCGTGACGAGTATTACAACCCAGAAACCCCCACCCCGGGCGTGGCCGAAATTATCATTGCCAAACAGCGAAATGGCCCCGTCGGCTCTATCTCTCTGTTGTTCCAGAACAGCATTACACGCTTTCGAAACCCCGTGGATGCCAAGGTGCGCGTTTTTTAGACAGCTTTTACGCACGACCTTAAGAATTTATTCCAATCAATAAATTTTTTTGTGTCGTTTTTAAAAACAATCGGTTTTTGAGAGATACTAAAAGTATCAATTCTACACGCGATTTTCCACCACCCGATTACCAAGGGTGCTTGCCCGAGAAAGAGAAGCGTCTCAAGCCAGTTTTGAAGAGAAGCGTCCCATCTAGAGAATTAACGCCGTAAAATAAACGCCACAAAAAAATAAATACTTAACTTCCTGCTGCGTGCCATCATCCTGCTTGCAATCATTATCGTTACTTTTATAGTCCGCTTGGCCTAATGCTAATAATGGGTGTTCGTACCCAATGACGCGCAAAGGCAGATAGCAAATGCAGCTATTCTTGGCCGGTTCTTGGTCGGTTCTTGAGTTTTACACCATTAAGCTTAGGCACTCATTGAGTTTAATCATTAAATCTTCCTGAGAGAAGGGCTTGGTGAGGTAATTTTTTGCCCCAGTTTGAATGGCCTTGACGATATTGGTGCGCTCGGTCTCTGTGGTCACCATCATCACAGGAATCTGGGCATAACGCTCATCCGCTTTAAGTTTTTGAAGGGTCGAAAACCCATCCAAGACGGGCATGTTCCAGTCAAGTAAAATTAAATCGACTAAATTACCATGCTCATTGAGGTAATCTATTGCCGCCTGGCCGTTGTCAACACCCGCAAACTCCAGTCCAAGAGCCTCCACAGCACCCTGGATAAAACGGCGGATAATATTCGAATCATCAACAGACAAAACAATCATGGGAAATGAGTCCTTATGAGAGTTAATAACACATGAAAAAAAACAGGTCACTTTAACTGAAAAACGGCGCCACGTTCGTAAAGTTTGGTTTCAAAATCATTAGAATAACCATTTAAGGATTCAGAAGAACCCAGAAACAGGTATCCTTGAGGGTTGAGCGAGGTGGTGAGTTTTCGAAATAATTCCGTTTTAAAATCGGTTGAGAAATAAATTGCCACGTTCCTCAAGAAAATAATGTCAAATTTACCCAGCGGAAAAAGAGAATCTTGCAGATTGAACGCACGAAACTCAATGGGTGTTTTAATCTCAGGCTTCAGCGCAAAAACCCTGCCCTGATTATCAAAATACTTTTCTTTGTAAGAATCAGGTAGCCCTCGACTAATGGCAATTCCATCGTAGCGCGCCATTTTGGCAATCATCAGCGCTGATGTTGAAATATCGGTGGCCATAATCTTCAATCGAGGATAAATCGCATAGGGATGACCCGGATGGGCGTCGTCATACTCCTTAACCGTCATCACAATGGAATACGGCTCCTGACCGGTTGAGCACGCCCCAGACCAAATACGAAGTTCGGATTGTTGCCCCTTTGCAAACCGTTGCTGATACATTGGCAATATGTAGTCTTTCAGAATGGTGAAAGGGCTCTCATCGCGAAACCACAAGGTTTCGTTGGTGGTCATGGCATCAATCACTTTGGTTTTTAAAGCCGGATCAAGCCCACTTCGAACCTTGTGATAAAACTCTGAAAAGTTATTACACCCGTTTTCAACCACCAGCTTGGCTAAACGACTTTCTACCAGATACGCTTTTTCTTTGCCCAGAGAAATCCCGCATTCTCTGGCAATATATTCACGAAACAAATCAAATTCATGACTGTTTAGCGTGTTTTGAGGGCTGGCAACAGCTACATTGATGTTATCTAGAGAGAGTAGAGACATGGTTGAGGTTCACTCCAAATTGAAAATGACGTTTTCGTCACTTGAGGACATTTATCGATTAGAGAGGGACACGGTTTGCGTGAGCCCCATGATGGACTGGATGCGGCTGCTTATGATGGATAAGGGAAGTTGCTCATCCGATAAACCGGCTTCTACGGCGCTGCGTGGCATGCCGTATACCACACAAGATGATTCATCTTGCGTTATGACGTAGCCGCCACCTTGGCCTTTTAGCGCTTTTAGTCCTTTGGTACCGTCGGATCCCATTCCTGTTAAAACAACGGCTAGCGCGGCTTTTCCATACACAGTGGCCACGCTTCGAAACAGGGGATCCACGGCAGGACGGCAGCTGTTTTCAGGAGGCTCCTGATTGAGCGAAATAATGGTAATAAGCCTTCTGGATTGGGTTACTTGCATATGATACCCGCCAGGGGCGACGTAGACAGTATTCGGTTTGACAATTTCACCATCTTCAGCTTCTTTGACCGTTAAGGCTGATTTATCATTCAGGCTTTTTGCCAAAGATGCCGTAAACAATGGCGGCATATGCTGCACAACAAAGACAGGAATCCCCAACGAGGCAGGCAGCGAAGGGATAAGCGTTATCAAGGCATTGGGGCCGCCTGTAGATGAGCCAATGGCCAAGGCTGAAATGTGTTTTGGCGGTGTTAGCAACCTAAACGATGCTGCCAGACTTTTAATGGCAGAATTTTCGTGTTTTTTTCCCGCCGAAGCCGGTGGCGTTAACGGTGTTTTTCTTAAAGGTGATGTTGTGTTGCCAATGGCTTTGTTTGAAGATTTTTGAGCTTTTTTAGCCAATCGCATGCGGACAATATCAAACAGGGTTTTAAGGCGGGTGTGTAATTCGGCTAAATTATCGGTAGCAGAGTCGCCATTGGGCTTGGGGATAAAATCTAGTGCACCGCGCTGTAAAGCCTCAATGGTCATGTCTGCCGCATTGCGGTTCAGGCCACTGACCAGAACCACCTTGGTATCAGGGTACCTTGATGTGATAAGTGGCAGAGCCGTCAAGCCATCCATGACGGGCATTTCAATATCCATCAGTACCAGATCAACCCGTTTGTCCTGTTTATTTAGTTGATCCAGCTTGTTTAGGGCGTCTTCGCCATGAATGGCAGTATCCAGCAGGGTAAAATGCTCTAAGCCTTTGAGCGCCTGTTTGAGGATCATCCGATAGGTCAAAGAATCATCCGCAATCAAAATATTCAAGGTAATGTCTTGGGTCACAAGATGGCGTCCTGTTATTTTTGTAGCGGTAACTCTGGATAATTTCATATTCGACGAGTTACGTTGTGACTTCAGTCCATGTCACCCCATTCAGTTCATCCTCAAGAATGACCTTGAAGAATGTTATAGTAATGGCTACTTGCGTTTTTGATATGTGCGATTGTGACATGAGAGACCCCTGACAAATGGCCATTCAACTGGATAGTGATGACCTTGGAAAAATAGCCACGTCCTCCTCAGGTGCTCGTCGCTCGGGGATGATGGATGCCTTTGAGAAGCCGGCCGAAAACAGGTTTGATGCCGCCCTGCGTCCTAAAACGCTTGAAAGTTACGAGGGGCAAGCCGCTCTCAAAGCCAAACTGTCTGTTGCGCTCAGTGCTGCCAAGGTTCGTCAGGAAGCCATTGAGCATGTGTTACTCTACGGGCCTCCCGGCTTAGGCAAAACCACGCTGGCCAGTATTTTGGCCAGTGAGCTTGGTGTTGGCTGCGTCATGACCTCGGCGCCGGTGCTTGAGAAGCCGCGAGATATTGTGGGCATCCTGATGGGGATGGAGCCCAAAGCCGTTTTGTTTATTGATGAAATTCACCGGCTCAACCGCGTGACGGAAGAAATTCTCTATACCGCCATGGAAGACTTTACCCTCGATCGGGCGGTGGGCTCTGGAGAAGCGACGCGCACGCTGCGTATTCCGTTGCCAAAATTCACCCTGGTGGGTGCTACCACCCGTGCCGGTGAGCTCACCAGCCCGTTGCGCGATCGATTTGGGCTGCACTTTCGGCTGGAATTTTATACGCCGGCTGAGTTAGCCCATATTCTGACCCGCTCGGCCCGGCTTCTTGATCTGGCGTTATCCCCCGAGGCTGCCCACCTGATTGCCACGCGAAGCCGCGGCACGCCTCGTATTGCCAACCGGCTGCTCAAACGGGTGCGCGATTATGCACAGGTCAGTGCCGGCGCCTTGAGCGTCACTCTCTGTGCGACGTTGACTCAGGAGGCCTTAAACCTCTACGACATTGATGCTCACGGCCTGGATGCCACCGATCGCAAGATTTTAACCCTGCTTGCGCACACCTTTGCCGGACGTCCGGTCGGTATTGAAACCCTCGCCAGTACCCTTGGCGAAGATGTCAACACCCTGGAAGATGTCTATGAGCCTTACCTTGTGCAGCAAGGGTTTGTGTTACGCACACCACGCGGGCGGCAAATTTCTCCCTCCGCGTTAATGATGCTCAATGGCTGGCAGCTCTAGTGCATCGGTTGCTTGTTCTTAAATCCAAGCATCTGTTGGTCATCGTCAATCGCATGAAACGCATTGGCTTCTGTGCTGAAGCGTGTCATAATGTTGATATGTTTTTTAGGCGTGTTTGAGGCTGTTTTGAGACTTTTTATCATGCTACTGACCGGTTTTCCCT
Source organism: Vampirovibrionales bacterium (assembly GCA_035285385.1). Classification (GTDB taxonomy): domain Bacteria; phylum Cyanobacteriota; class Vampirovibrionia; order Vampirovibrionales; family JAJTHC01; genus JAYKJM01. The sequence continues at coordinate 5,396 of JAYKJM010000157.1, read as the reverse complement.
TACTGTTTTGCCTGATTCTGCTTTCTGCGCTGTTTGCCCTTTTGCTGCTTGCGATTGCCCAGTTGGTACAGTTTAAGGCGCCTTCTCAGCTTAAAGAAGCCACCTATGAATCTGGGATGACGCCCTATGGGGATGCGCGCGTTCGCTTTGATGTCAAATTTTATCTCTACGCGCTGATGTTTATTTTATTTGACATTGAAACCGTGTTTTTGTTTCCCTGGGCCGTCACGTTTGATCAAATGGGTGTATTTGCCTTCGTGGAAATGCTCGTTTTTCTGGGGATTCTGACGGTGGGGCTGGTGTACGCCTGGCGAAAAGGTGCTCTCAGTTGGCAATAGCCTTGCGCGCTAAACGCTTACGTGGCTCTTGCGCACGCACCCCTGCTTTCGATGGAAGGCAAATTCAAGATAAATGATAGGCACCTGCATGAGCGTTCTTCAAAAAATTGCAGATCATAAACGCGAGGCGCTGGCTGAAATCAAGCGCCTTGTGCCGCTGTCAAAGTTGCAGGATGACATTTCGGCGCTTTCGTATGTGCCCAAGCCCTTTTTGCCGTCTGACAATTCAAAATATCAGACCCCGCGCTTGATTTTAGAAATTAAACCGTTTTCACCTTCGGCGGGTCACATCGTGGCCACTCGACCCGATCGCATGTTTGACCCCGCCCCCTGGGTTGCCATCTATCAACGATTTGCGGTGGCGTTGTCTATTTTGACAGATGAGCGCCATTTTGGCGGCAGTTTGGCCTTGCTCTCAAGCGTTCGAGCGATGACTCATTTACCCCTGTTGCGCAAGGATTTTATTCTGGAAGCGTATCAGTTGTGTGAAGCGCGCGCTGCCGGTGCCGATGCGGTGTTACTGATCGTCAAATTGCTACCAGAGCTCAACCAGCTGGGTGAATTAATCCAGCAAGCCCGTTTTTTGGGCTTAACCCCCGTTATTGAGGTTCAAAATGAATCTGAGCTTGAATTGGCGCTGATGGTGATGCAACCTGACACCGACGTATTGCTGGTGAATAATCGCAACCTGGATACGCTGGTATTGAATTTGCAGACGACCTTGACACTTGGAGGCAAAATTCCCCCTTCTCAGCCCTGGATTGCGGCCAGCGGCATTGAAGCCGCCGAACAGCTTGGCGCCCTTTGCGCCGTGGCCAATACCTTCCTGATTGGAACGGCCGCCATGAAACAACCCCTGGATGCCCTGGAAAGTTTTTTGGAAAGTTTGCTTGCTGCGCCTCATCGCCGCTCCAATTCTGATGCGCCTGATTGCTAGCGGTCAATATTTCAAGAATTAAAAGCCGAGAATCACTAAAACCCTTAAAATACAAGCCTTTTTTTCTTAAGTTGAGCGCTTTAAAATAAACCATACTTTCAATGTTTTATCTCTAATCCATTGCGTCCCCGAGAGTAGGCGTCCTCCAGTAGTTTGCCCCCTTCCAACCATCCCTGGCATGTGAATAGGGTCTGTTTTTTTGTGTTTTAAATTTGGTCGTTCGAGTTGCTATGTCCCGTCAACGAATTTGTTTAATCCCTCTGGATGCGCGCCCCGTTTGTTATGAGTTTCCAAAGCAGCTGATTGAATCGGCCGGTCGAGAGGCCTGTTTACCCTCTGCCAGCATTTTGGGGCAGTTAAAACAGCCGGCTCAAGACACCGCACTTCAACGCTGGATCAAGCACCACCTCAGCGAACATGATCCTGTTATTGTTGCGCTGGATACCATTGCCTACGGTGGGCTTATCCCCTCTCGAGTGGGACATGAACCGTTGTCGCTGTTGGAAGAGCGCATTGATTTGTTCTTTAGCCGCATTCAGGCTGAGCAGTGTTACGGATACGCCTCGATTCTGCGGATTCCAGATGGGCTTGCCACGGACGAAGAGCCCGACTATTGGGCAAAATATGGCGAAAAGCTCTATCGCTATTCTATTTTTAAGCATCAGGCCAAGGAAGTGCCTGCTGGTTGTGACACCATTCCAGCCGATGTCTTACAAGATTTTCTGAATCGTCGCGGCCGCAACCACGCGCTGAATCATTATTTAATTGACAAACTGCGTGAAAAACAGCTCGATTATTTAATTTTTTGTCAGGATGACACCGGCCCCTATGGTTTAAATGTGCAAGAGGCTCGACTGCTTGCGCGGAAACTCCAGAAATCAGGCTTAGACACCGTGGGGCATGTGCAAACCGGCGCCGATGAAGTTGCTCATTGCATGGTGGCGCGTTGGTTGACGGCACAAGCCCTCAAGAAACACCAGGCACCGGTGAAAATTTGGCCAAAATATTCTCACCCTGAGGGCGATGCGGTTGTGGCCCGCTTTGATGGGATTTCCATTGCTGACATTGTTGCCCAACGAGTGCAAGCCTGCGGTGCCCAACTGGTTGCTACCCCAGATGAAGCCGATTTGTGGTTGGCGGTGCATACGCCGGCGCGTCAACAGGGGGATCATTGCAGTCGAATCGAGGCCGAGGTTGAAAATGCGCAGCTGACTACCATGCTGGACTTGATTGCACGCGCCAAGGAGCTCCACAAGCCCTTGGCGATTGCGGATGTTGCCTACGCCAACGGTAGCGATCCAAAGCTCAGTGTGCAGCTTATCAACCGCTTTGAGTTTTTGGGAGACCTCTATGGCTACGCCGGCTGGAACACGCCGGGCAACGCCATTGGTACTGCCGTGGCCATGGGTGTGACCCGATTGCTTGCCGAGCGGGAGGGTACCTTTTGCCCGGAGCGTTTTCAGGAAGCCCTCATGGTGCGCTTTGGCGATGATTGGCTGTATCAGGCAGATATTCGCCAGACGCTTCGTAATTTGGGATTTAACGGCTATGGGTTAAAGCCTGGAACGCCAAAGCGTCCCTTGGATGAGCATTACCTTAATACCCTCATGGCGGATGGCTTGTCGCTGTTGCGGCAACGATTTGATATTGCCCCCAGTGATTCCATTGTGTGTCGGTTTCCGTGCAATCGTACGTTTGAGGTGGAGTTGGCGCTTCACGCCTAGGACATTCTTAAGGTCGCTGCCGCTTTTTTTGTGTCAGTCCTCTTCCGCCCAAGCGCGCAGGTGCTATGATGGCAATCTTGGCGCTCTTGTTTCTTTTGCCCTTTTTATGGTTATGCCTCCCCATTCTCACTCCCCCGCCTCGCCTCCCCGAATCCTGATGGCCATTGGCGGCAACGCCCTCTACAACAAGCAAACCGGCGATAATCTATCTACCGATGCCATTCAGGCCGTCTGCAAGCACATCGTGGCGGTTATTCATCAAGGCTACTTGCCCGTTATTACCTTTGGCAATGGTCCGCAAGTGGGCAGCCTGTTGGATATGGCCGAAACAGCCATAACGGGTGTCTCGGCTGGCCCCAGAGGTCGTACCCCCATCACGCTGGATCGTTGCGTGGCTTGGACTCAGGGTGAAATTGGTTATGCTATCAGCCAAACGCTGCAACAATTACTGGCGCGTGAGCGGCTTCCCTTTTCGGTGATTGCTGTCAATACCCGCGTCGAGGTTGACCCCTTGGATCCGGCGTTTCAGAAGCCCACCAAGCCTGTGGGGCATTTCATCTCCCCTGAAGACGCCCAACGCCTCTACGAAGAGCGCGGTTGGATTGTTGGCCCCGATAGTAACCGTGGGTATCGGCGGCTCGTACCCTCGCCGCGCCCCATGGCCATCGTTGAAGCCGAGGCCATTGGAGCCCTCATTGACAGTGGCGCCATTGTTTTATGCGGCGGCGGTGGTGGCATTCCGGTGTCGACCGATGGGCGCGGGGTGGAAGCTGTGATTGACAAGGATTTTACCAGCTGTTTGCTCGCCAAGACCCTGAGCATTGAAAATTTACTGATTGCCACGGATGTGAGCAATATTTATCTTGATTTTGGGCAACCCACGCAGCGTGCCTTGACGCGGGTCACGGTGAGTGACGGGCGGCGTTATTTTGAGGCGGGCGAGTTTGCCGCCGGCAGTATGGGGCCAAAGGTCTCTGCCTTGTTGGATTATGTGGCCAGTGCCCCGGAGGGCAAACCGTTTAAGGCGTGGATCACCCAGTTATCGCTCATTACGGAAGCCATTGCAGGAAAAGCCGGCACGGAGTTTTACCCGGGCTGATTTTTGAGTAAAATGTCCAAGCACCATTGGCGAAAGTCCAAGATGGGGCGTTTTGATAATCACATGCGGGTGTAGCTCAGTTGGTAGAGCGCCGGCTTCCCAAGCCTGAGGTCGCGAGTTCGAGCCTCGTCGCCCGCTTATTTTTAAACGATCTTGCGATGGTTTTGCCACACGAGGCGACGAACGAGCCTTTTCAAACGCGCCGAGAGGCCGAAGGCCAACCGTGCGGCGTTTGATGTTGCCCTATCTCGAGCCTCGTCGCCCGCTTATTTTTAAAAGGGGTAAATTTTTTTTTCGAGATCACTAGCAACAAATGGCTCGTTGATGTTTTTATGCATGTGAGGACAGGGGAAATAATTATCAGGGGATAGGCATTGGGTCTAGTTAAAGGCTGATTATAACGTTAAGGCTAAATAGTAGGACGCATTGATAACGATATCGCGTGGTATTGCTGCCTTCGAAAACCAACGTGGACTAGCGTCTTGCACGATCGGAAATCAAGGTTGTCATTTAGAGAGCACACACGGGGAGAATCAAACATTATGGGATTTGCAATAGGTGCACGAGCACCTAAAATTGTCTATAGTACTATTAAACGGGCATTTCAAAATGGAGGTAGAGTCAATCAATCTACGATCAATACCATGACAGAAATTGTTCAAGGAAGATATAAAACTGGCATAACATCAGCTGCTTTTGGTGGGATGGCTTGGGTTTCAAGTGGATTATTGGCTGTCGCGGCTTTAGGTCATCTCCCTATTATTGCACCGGTAGCGGGTGTCCTTGCTACTATTGGCGCTAAGGCATCTTCAGTACCAGTAATTGCCGCTATTGGAACAAAATTAGGCATTTTAGGCACAGCTACCACTAGTTCAGCTAGTTTACCGATTATTGGCGGTTTATTAGCTAAACTTGGTATTGGTACTACAGCTGCTGCTACATCTACGGCCGCAACAGGGCTTGCCAATGTTGGTGCGGGCGTTGCCGCTACAACCACCGGGGCAACAGGAACAATTAGTAATCTTCTGGGCTTTGGATTGAAGCAAAACGCTAAAGATACAGCCCATATGGTTCGAACTGTCGCAGCACAGAGCGGTCTACGAAATCCGTTTACCATTGCTGCTTTAGGTGCGGCTGCAGGCGGGACTGGCGCTCTGGCGCTTACTAGCGGCGATAAGGCAGATAGTTAATGCCCCTGCCGCAAGTCACTCAAGGCGTGGCGAATAATTTGGATGGCGGCGCTAAGGGTCAACCCCAGTAACACGACCGCCACTGCGCAATCTGGCCACGCGGCGTGG
>JAYKJM010000156.1:0-13575 GCA_035285385.1 Vampirovibrionales bacterium | reverse complement strand
GCGCGTCAAATTCAGGCAAAAACCGCTCAAAGGTGTTACCGGGCGTTGGTTCACGGGTATTTAAGCCCGCCAGTGGGCACCGTGACCGCCCATCTGGCTCGAAACCCCTTGCTTCGAAATGCGGTGCGGGTGGTGCCTGCCCATGCCTCTGGCGCGCGCGTGGCAACGACGCACTGGCGCGTGCTTGCCACTGCCAATGCCCCGCCTCCAGAAGCTGGCCGTTTTAGTCTGGTTCAGCTTGCCCTGGAGACGGGTCGCACGCATCAAATTCGGGTGCATTTGTCGCATCTTCGCCATCCGGTGGTGGGGGATCCGTTTTATGCCAAGGGGGTGCTGCCACCAAAAGCACGTTGGGCGCATCAAGGGCAGCTGTTACAGGCGTTTTCGCTCACGTTTACCCACCCCTTGAGCCGAGCTGCCATGCAATTTGAGCTGCCGCCCTGCCCACGGCTTTGTGAGGCCGCCCGTTGGCTGGGTGTGTCGTGGGAGGGTTGAATATTCTCAATGTAACAAAAGTGCCCAGTTGCTGGCACAAATGATTGTTTAAATACGTTTATGTAAGTAACACATGTGGGGTGCTCGTTGAGTCTATTTTAGGAGGAATTTTATGCCTGTTCCCAATAGTAATTGTAGAAATCCATATCGTTATGATTTGAACCGACTTTCGGCATGTTCAACTTTTACTTACACTACTACGCAATCTCTAACTCAAGCTCCCCAATCAATCGTAACAGGAAAAAAAATAAACTAAACAATTTAACCTTCAACGTGGGCAGCTTAAATCAGAATGAGCCTGTGAATCTTCGTGTCGAGGGTGGGGTTCAGGGGGATAGTTTTAAACTTAATGGGTTAAGTGGCCATAATGGGCAAGCCATAAAAAACACATATGTTACTTTAAATGGTGGTGGGGGTAATGACGCTTTTTACGTTGCTCGTACTTATCAAGGTAGCCTTAATGTAGACGGTGGCCAGGGTAATAATGATAAGCTCTATTTACCTTATGGCTCAAAGGCTCAAAAGGCTCAAAAAGGACAAGCAGGTTCCTATCGTTTGCCTTCTGGTGGAGACGTTGCCGTCTATGGCGTTGAGGAAATCTACATTGGAGGAATTCGGGTAAAGCCTCAAGGCAAGTAGGGTCTGGGGTTTACCGGGGCGCCGTCGAGGCGGACTTCAAAGTGCAAGTGAGGCCCGGTGGAATAGCCGGTGGAGCCCTCATAGCCAATGGTCTGCCCCTTGCCCACCGACTGGCCGCGACTCACCGCAAATCCGGATAAATGCCCGTATAAGGTGACAAAGTTTCGGCCGTTTCGGCTGCCGTGGTTAATCATGACAACCTTGCCGTAGCCGCCACGCCAGCCAGCTTCAATGACCACCCCGCCATCGGCCGCCCTAACCGGAGCCCCGCTGGGGCCTGCAATGTCTAAGCCGGTGTGCATCAGCCGTGAGCGGTGAATGGGATGAATCCGATAGCCAAAGTTGGAGGTGATTGCCCCGCGAATAGGCCATAGCAGGCTGCCCGTGGCGCCTGTAATAATAACCGGCGCGCCCCCTCTTGCAACCATTGTGAGGGCGCGAATTCGCTGCTGAATGCGTGCCGATTCACTCAAAAGCTCACGTTCGGCTCGGGCGTAGAAATTGGCATCGGTTTGCAATCGCCGCTTCATCTCCATATCCATCGAAATTTGCGAGGCAATTTGTGATTTGGTGTGATGAATTTGTGTGAGCTCTTGCTTCAGGCGCACTTGTTTGTTTACCAGCAGGCTTTTTTGATTGCGCAAGGCCGCCGATTCTTTTTTGAGCGTGGTGACCAGCTCGTGATCATTGCCCACAATCAGCTCGACAAAATAGAGCTGATCCGTCATTTGTGTGAGGTTACCGGCCGAAAGAATCATATCCAGCCAGCCCATCCGCTCGCCCATATAGATGCTGCGCAAGCGCTTCGTGGCCTCTGTGGTCAGCTTCTGCAGGTCGCTTGTTTTTACCCGAATTTGTTGCTGTAAAAAGCCGATATCATTTTCGACGGTATTGACGCGATGTTGTTGGGAATGAAGCTGAAGTCGGGTTTTCTCCAGCCGCATCTGATTTCGAACAATATTGCTTTGAACACGAGCCGCCTGGCGCAGTTTTTCATTTCGCTTGCTGCGGAGGGCTTGCGTTTGACGTTGAATCTCGGTTTGTCGGTATTTGAGCCCACTAACGTTTGGATCTGCCCAGCTGACGAGGTTATTAGGCTGTATCGTCAAGCAAAGCGCCATGGCGCAACACAACAGCGCGTGCCGCCTGTTGAGAGAGCGATAACAGTGTGAAAGCCAGAACCAAAACCGCTGCAAGCCAATCTCTCTCCAAGTCAAATGACAATGACCCACGTTGAGCCACACGGATGTTAATGCCCACTGATTTTATCCAATCGAGGCGTATCTCGCAATGGTTGAGGAGGCTTTAATCTTTATATTGCGATTTGTTGCAGCAGGGTGTCATTAAAAATGGACAGCCGCCGTTAGACACATATGCTTTGTAACAAAGAGAGGGGCACGGGCAAACAAACCCTCACTGAAAATGACCTTTTGTCGATATCAGGAGTGAGAGAGCCAATCAGATAGTCTAGAAAAACGATTGATGCAAGCGCTAACAACGTCACTTAACGTTAATCAGATCAAATAAATTTTTAAGTTCATAAAAGTAAGAAAGATAGAGACAGGCAGAGATCAAAACGGTACAGATGACCCAAGGCCACATCGTGCGATATTGCAACGTGCTAAAACGACAGATTTTGAAAAAACTGATTGACAGAAAGGGTGTTTGTCCAATTGGGGAAAAATAATTGCCAACACTAAGCACAACTATCGAGTGCCATTGTGCAAGATGGAGCTTTTTGGCATTGTTCTGACTCGCAATCTACAACGAAAAAACCAAACTGGGTAAAACCGTAAAATCGGTTGGGTGTTGAGGGTGTGTGCCGGGTGTGCCACAGCCAGAATGATTATTGCTTTTCTTCTCCAACCTCCTCCCCAAGTCAGAGAGAACGCTACCGAGAGACCTACCGTCCCGGTAGCTTTATTTTTGAGGCCGTCCGGTAACTTTATTTGATGGTTTAAATGGCTCCCCGGGTGGGATTCGAACCTACAACCCTGCGGTTAACAGCCGCATGCTCTGCCATTGAGCTACCGGGGAATCAACGATGGTTTTTTGAAAACGCTTCAAAAACGAGTATCTTAACGAGTATCTTAAAGATTGCGATTTTAATACAGCCATCAATATTTTAAACACTCTGAGAAGTTTCCCAAAATCCGATGCGTTTGTAAATGGCTGGCGTAAGTTTTAGCGGGTGGGATTTTTTGATGCTTACAGACTAACCATCGGCTTAGAGGGGGAGTTGTTGAACACGCTGAGGTGCGCTCACCTTGAGGGGTGATGCGCAGATGCTCAGCATCGATAGCTGGCGTTTGCCACTGGTATTTGTGACGGTGGCCGTGCTATATCAACAAACATGTCTTTTGACGTGAATCGCTGTTTAAAATCGTCTTGGGTCTGGGGATTCTGGGCGCGTTTGGCTGTCGCCGATCAACACATCACGCAGGCTTTGGCAGAGAGTCGTCTTCAGGCGCTTGTAAGTGGCTTGCCGAAAATGACGCTCCCGTGGGCTTTTTATAATCTGGCTTTAAGGTTTTTAAGTTGGGGCTGGGTTGGGGTGTTGGTGCTCTGTACCTTTGCAGAGACCAGCCTGATTGCCTTGGGGGTTTGGATGATGGTGCTCTTAAGTTTGGTGTTTGCGCGAATAAGCGCACCTAATACACCGCCAAACCATTCCTCTGCGGCCTTTCTCTCTGATTATCCAAAAGCCACGTTTTCAACGATTGACCTTATGGTAGCCCTTTTTTGGGCCTGCGGGATGATATCAACTCTTGCCAGCAGTATTCAGCCGGCCAGTCTCAATGGCGCCTTCAAGCTGACAACGATGATAGCTGCCTATGGTGGGATGCGCATCGTTTTAGGGCGGGCTTGGCCAGGCCCTGCCTGTTTGTGGGCTGGCGCACTGATGGCGTTGGGTGGGCTTCAGGGAGCCATTGGCCTGTGGCAGTTTCAGCATCATGTGTTGCCTTTGGCCACTTGGAGTGATCCTACAATTAATCCGGAGATTGCTATTACCCGAGTTTTTGGAACGCTCAAGCCGCTAAATCCAAACCTCTACGCTGGTTTTTTATTATCCACGCTGCCTGCAGTCTTTTTGATGGCTGGCTTTAGCGTGTTGAAACGTCGGGGCGTTCGTCGTTTTTTTGGCATCGCGTTGAGCGCTCTTGTGATGGGGTTCATCCTTTTTGGCTTGGCCATGTCAGGCTCTCGGGGGGGCTATTTGGGATTATTTGCCTCAGGTCTGACGGCGTTTGCCCTACTTGGGTATTGGCTTTTTGTTGAAGGCACTGGTAAAACAGCGGCCGCTTTTCGAAAGTTATGGCTGGGGTCTGGCTTTCTGGTTACAACAGGTGTTGTGCTTCTAATCTCGCTGATGCCTGCCTTGCGTGCCAGAATTCTCTCCATTGGCGCCTTTTGGCAAGACAGTAGCATTGCCTATCGATTGCAGGTCTATCAGACGACTTGGCAGATGATTCAGGATAATTGGCTGCTTGGCATTGGTCCAGGTAACGAGACCTTTCGTCAAATTTTTGGCGCCTACGCCCCTGCCCATTTGCATGCACTCGGAGCCTACAGTATCTCCCTGGAAATTTTGGTGGAATTGGGTCTTGTAGGAGGGGTGGTAGCCCTTGGCTTTTTGATCCTGATTATGCTCAGAAGCCTTATGGTCATTGGAAATAGCGCGGGCGCGTTTGAATCCGGCAAACCTGCTGTTGGCGTGCTTGCAGCAGATAGTGTTTATTTCCGTCGGCTGCATTGCCTCCTGATTTTGGTAAGCGGCGTGGCGATTATGGGTGTTCTGGCCAATGGCCTGTTTGATACGGTTTGGTACCGCCCAGCGGTGCAAATTCCATTTTGGCTGTGGGTTTCAATTCTGGTGAGTGCCTCTGGCCAGTTGATTCAGGTCTCAGATTCTTGAAGCCGAAAACGTTCATGCGTAACCGTTAAGCCCGTGGCTTCGTCGCGTCTGCATCGTGCTTTGAGAGATGGCAAACGGTGGCGTGCACATAAAAGCGCATGATAGCTTTTAAAAATTTGTTTTTGACGCTTGGTTTGTGCTGTTTTGTGTCGAAATGTTTCAGTCTTGTAGGGGTTTTTGTGGAAAATCTGCCCCTCGGCTTGAGGTTGTTGTATGAGCGACTACAGTGTAGATACGTTTACATGTTAAATATTGGTTATTCGTGTGCTGTTTTTTGTGTTTGTGTTGCGTCCGGTTTGTATAACGTCCGTTTTTTGTCGACATAAACGCTGCCTATCGTTCTAAAGGAGCGTTGACCCCTTGAAAGCCTCTCTGTTTTATGATGACATCGCCGTTGCGGCTTCGGAAGAAAAAGCCTCGTTTGCGGATTTACTTGAACGTAGTTTTGAACGTCAGTTGGTTGCGGGTGCTATTGTCACGGGCGAAGTCATTCGCATTGATCGCGATGGTCTGCTGTTGGACATTGGCGGAAAGTCAGAAGGCTTTGTCTCTAGCCGTGAACTGGTAGATGGTGATGCGCCGGTAAACCTCAATGAGTTGTATCATTTGGGGCAACGGGTGGACGCCATGATCTTGCGTGAAACCGACGAGGATGAGCGCTATACGCTTTCAATTAAGCGGGTGGCTCGTGCTCAGATGTGGCAGCGTCTCAGCGATCTGGTTGATAGTCAAGCCATTGTTGAGGCGACTATCCTGGGGCCTACCCGAGGTGGCGTGCTAGCCAATATCATGGGGCTGAAAGGCTTTATTCCAGCCAGTCAGCTTCGTACCACACAGGGTGCACAGTTGTCTGCGGCTTCTGCTTCATCATCCGATGATGCGGCCTCGCAGGGGATTAATGCGGCTGTGGAGCAGATGATTGGCACTGCCGTGCCGGTCAAGGTGCTCGAAGTGGATCGCAACCGCAACAAGCTGATTTTGAGTAATCGGGCGGCCTTAACCGAAATGAAAGCCACCCAGCGCTCCGAAGTGCTGAAAACCTTAACCGAAGACACCATTGTGGAAGGTCACATTGTAAAAATTGCCGATTTTGGTGCCTTTGTGGATATTTTTGGTATTGATGGCCTCTTGCCATTGTCTGAAATTACCTGGCGCCGTATTAAGCATCCCTCTGATGAGTTGTCGATTGGCCAAAAAGTCCGCGTGCAAGTGCTTGCCATTGATCATGAGCGTCAGCGGATTAGTTTGAGCAGCAAGCGATTGTTGCCAGACCCTTGGAGCACGGTGGATGAGGTGTTTGAAGTTGGCTCTGAGGTTGTTGGCAAGGTTTCCAAGTTGTTGGCTTCGGGTGCCTTGGCCGAGCTGATTCCGGGCGTGGAAGCTTTCTGCCCGTATGAACAGCACCGTCGCCTCATTAACATGGAGGAGTCTTATATCTTCCGTGTGATGTCGATTTCATCGGCAGAACGTCGTTTGACGCTCAAGTTTGTCTCTAGCGTGCTTGATGATGTGCCGGTGTCAGAGTTGCCAGACTCTGAGTCCATGTCTGTCTAGAGTTACCATTTCCATATTGTTGGTGTTGCTTTGGCTGACGATGTTATTCGTCGCCTTCTGATAGACGAAGCGTTGTTTTATCTTGATTGAAGCGGATTCCTCGCTCTGTCGTTCATCTCAGCTTTGGCAAAGTCGTCCCGTTATGCCGTCTTCTCATCGTGATGCCAGAGAGTGGGCTACCAGTAGCCCCCGCCCTCGGGTGGTGGTTAGTGGCTACTACGGTTTTGGCAATTTAGGCGACGAGCTGATTCTTAAGGTGTTGGTCGATACACTGAACGCTAAAAACGTTGCGGTCACGGTGCTCTCAAATGACCCCAGCCACACGGCCAGAACACTTGGGGTGCGTGCGGTTCATCGTTTGAATCTTGTCGATATCATCGATGCGCTTATTAACGCTCACCTGTTTGTCAGTGGTGGCGGGGGGCTGTTTCAGGATGTGACCGGCCCTGCAAGCGCTTTCTATTATGGCGGTCTTATCCGCTTGGCTCGCTTGTTTGATGTGCCTGTCTGCTTTTGGAGCCAGGGGGTGGGTCCTTTGACGCACCCCGTGTTTGGTGGCCTCACGCGCGCCATGACGGGGTTTGCGCTCAATGCCTGCGAGGCACTCACCGTTCGAGATCATCAAAGTGCTGATTTAGTCGAAAATCTGACTGCAAAACGCCCGCCAGTGACGGCAGATCCGGTCTGGCTTCTGAAGTTGCCTGACGGAGGCACCGCCTCTGAGAGCCTGCTACAAACGCCCCAACCCTTGGTGAAAACCATTGGGGTTAGCCTTCGGCCTTGGCCAGAATTGACCCCTCCGCGCCTGGAGGCGCTGGCTCGTCTGCTTGTGAGTTTGGCTGTGCGCTATCAGGAGGAAGGTTTTAAGGTTGAATTTTTGTTATTTGCCTATCAGTATCAAACCGATTGGCGACTGTTAAGCGAGTTTGAGGCGATGTTGAGCCGATTTGCCAAGCTGGCTCAGTTGACGGCCTTTCATTGTCAAATCCTCAGTGACAGAACGTGTACGTTTGATCCCATGCATCCTTTTTGGACGGGATTACACCGCTGTTCGGTCTTTTTTGGCATGCGCTATCATAGCTTGGTGTTGGCGCTGTTGGCCGGCAAGCCTGTGTTTGGGCTGGCCTACGACCCCAAAGTGCAATCGCTTCTCACGACGCTTAAATTGCCAGGGGTGCACGTGGCGCTCATGGAAGGGCTTCGGGTTGAGACGGTTCAACGTGATTTAATGACATTGGAATTTCCAGACCTGAAACCATTTAAGACCCAAGCCTGGGCCAATCTCCACTTGCTGGAGGAGATGATTCACCGTGCCATGGCTTCTCACCGATAAATAAGAAAGTCCCAGCGATTGCGCAATTCCTAATAAGCGATTGTTTTTATTATATATATGGGCTATCCAGTGTCGCCAGTTGATACTTGCGACAGGGCGGTTAAATTGTTACAATAATAGAAATAGACAATCATTTTGGGTGCTTCACACGTTTTTATTCAATAGGAAGCCTTGGGCGTGTCTTTTGAATCTTTTTGCGCTGATTGCAAGAGTCCAAAGAAGTGTTTTTGGCTGAGCCGTTCTGAGCCAAGCGTGAAAAGTCTTTGCGTGCCGCTTCCATCGTTCATGTTACCTTCCGTTTTTTTAATTTTGTCCCGAGCGTGCTTGTTACTAATGGCACTTGTTTTGAGCGTGGCCGCATGGGCGTCTCAGCCGATGCCTACGACTTTAACGCGCCCGCATGATGCTCAATCTCTTCTGACATCCTCCTTTGTGGGCCCTCTTTATCAGGCTAACCTGGTGCTCAATGGAGGTGGCACTCTTGACGACAGCGATGACACCAAAAAGGTACAAGCGATGTTTTTCTACCGGCGCTCGCTTGAGTTAGAGCCTGCCAATGTGGTGGCGTTATACAACCTGGGCGTGCTCAGCGCAGATTTGGCTGAAAGAAGCCCCTCCATTACTCAGCAGGCCATTTTTATCAAACAGGCCGAGACCCTGTTATGGCGCTTGCAAGTGACGCATCCAGATTTGCCAGGTGTTTATTTTCAACTGGGTCGACTGATGCTTATCAAAAACGATTTAGAAGCTGCTGCAGATGCCTATGAACTAGGATTTGACTATTTGCCTGAAAATGGCTATCTGGCGTTTAATCTGGCCACGGTTTTGGATCATCAGGGAAAATCTCAGAGGGCGTTGAAATATTATCAGGATGCGGTTGTTTTGTTGCCAAAATTTGCAGCAGGGCACAATAATATGGGGCTTTTGCTTGAAAAAATGCATCAGACTCAGGCGGCAGAAAAGGCTTATCGGGCGGCGATTGCCGCAGATGCCGACTATACTTTTGCTCGCTTGAATTTGGGGAATCTTTATCAGCAGCATGACGATCTTTCCAAGGCGTTGCGAACCTTCAGCGAGGCTGTCGAGCATGACCCGGCCAGTTACTGGGCACAATTGTATTTGGGTAATGTGGCTTTTCAAAGCAGCGATTATTCACGTGCCGCCAAGGCTTACGCCATGGCCACCAAGCTTAACCCGCAAGATGCCTCGGCATATTATTTGCTTGCGGTGACGTTGCATCGTGTCAACAAACTCAACGAGGCGCAATCGGCTTGCCTCAATTATATTTCACGGGCGCCACAGGGTACGTATCGCACTGAAGTAATTCGTCTTCTAGAAGTCATTGAGTATCAGCGGCAACTGGGGCCGGTGGGGCTATTACCACAGGACTAGTGCCCTTTCGATCACTTTTTAACAGTGGCTGAAATTCCTCGGGCAAGGTTTTTTGAGCCGCCAGCAATTCGGCTTGGCTCGTTGTTGCGGCACCAAATTTTCGGACGACCAAACTTGCCGCCAGATTCCCCCAAATGACGGCCTCTTGGATGTCTAGCCCACTGGCCAACGCCAGCGTCATGGTGGCTATCACGGTGTCCCCAGCTCCGGTGACATCAAATACATCGCTCTTGTTAAAGGCTGGAATCCAGAAGGGGGTGTCTTGCTGATGACTAAACAATGCCATGCCGCGCTGCCCCAAGGTGATAAGCAGATACTCGCTACCGGTTTGCTGTAAAAGGCGTTGCCCGCCTTGATGAACCGCCTCATCAGAGTCAAGCGGAAACCCCAGATTTTGCTCTGCTTCAGGTTGATTTGGGGTGATAAAGGTTGCGCCATGGAATTGTCGTAAATCGCATTGGCTATCGACGGCCCAAATCAGGTTGTATTGTTTGACCAAGTGACGAATGGTGTTAATAACGTTGGGGGTCACGGTACCCATGCCATAGTCTGACAATAAAATGCCCTTCAGTTTCGGTGCAAGCGAGATCAGTTGATGAATTAGTTGGGCTTCGGTGGTTTGATTGACGGGGGCATGACTTTCGGTATCAATGCGCACAATTTGTTGGGTCACAGAGTGGTTGGCCGTGCCAGAAATACGGCTTTTGGTAGGGGTAGGGCGGCTGACATCTGTGACCAGCCCTTCAGGATGAATCCCATCTCTTAATAAGGCACTCCGCAAACGGGAGGCATTATAGTCATCGCCGCAAATGCTCACCAAATGGGTGTTGGCTCCTAACTTGGCTAAATTATGCGCGGCATTGCCAGCAGCGCCCAAGACAACATCGGTTCGAGAATGTCGCAGAATAAGCACAGGGGCTTCGCGGCTGAGGCGAGCCGTATCGCCATATATCATTTCATCGATGGCGACATCGCCGACCACCAGAATAGGAGCTGAGGTAAACATGCCGTTATTGTCACAAAGCCATTGGTTCTAGACAAGCATGGAGAGCAATCCCGAATCCGTAATTTCCGCGCAAGGTCAGGTTGGGTAATTGATCGGCCATCGTCGATACCAATGCTCGCATCCGGCTGCGATGCCCCGGGATGTACTGAGGAATAGCGCTGGGCCAGCGGATGACTTTTAGCAGTTGAAAGGCGTTATCATTCACCACGCCATGATAGCGTGCTAGCGCCGGCTTAATGGCGGTCATAAGCTCAGCATCCGTCCAGCTCAAAGTTTCGCGATTACGCATGCCCCCTACAAAACATGATAGCAAGGCCTGCGACGATCGTGAGGGCGTTGCCTGATCCGCAAATGAACGAGACGTGGACCGGGTACTAAATAAGGCACTTGCCCAAATACAGCCTAATAGCGGGGTTTTTTCTTGGTGAGGAACCAAAAAACCGAACCCATCCAGCGGTTGTCTGAGTAAATGGTTGGGCACCGCCACATGGAGCAACGCCACGGGTGCATAAGGGATTTCAGTCAGTAAAGAGGCTTCTGGCAACATCGGACTTAGCAGCCGAGCCGCCTCTGGGGCAGGGACAGCTATTGATAGGCTTGTGCCGCTTCGGGATTCGCCAGAATCCAGCCAGACTTTGTAGCCTTGGCCTGATTTTTCTATCCGATCGACCTTGGTATTTACGTTTAACGTATGGCTTGGTAGTTCTTTAACCAGCGCATCGATAAAGGTTTGCATGCCTTGAGGGAAACCTAGTAGTTGGGTTGATGAGGCCGATTTTGCGGAGCGGCTCATGGTTTTTCGTTTTTTTTTGAGGGCATCAAAGGCGCCCTTGGCAAGGCTACCCTGGGAATCCTCCCAGTCCAGTAGGGAGGCAAAGATGGATCTTGCCCCAAGATGCTCTGGATCGCCTGCATAGATACCACTTAAAAAAGGCGCCACCAGCCAGTCCAGGACGTCACCGCCTAACCGATGGGTGATCCACGATGAGACGGAGGGGTCGTCTGGAGCCGTTGCAATAGGCGCTCGAAATGGCTCACCCAACAAATAGGCTTTGCCTGCCAGGCTGAGCAAAGGGGTGGTGAGAAAGCTCAATGGATCCATGGGTACCGCATGCAGGCGTCCGTTTTTGGCCACATAACGTTTTTTTGCCACCGCAGAGACCGCTTGAGGGGTGAGTCCTACCTGATGCGCCAGCTCAATGAGTCTATGAGCCGAGGCGGCAAAGGTATGCGGGCCGGTTTCCAGCAAAAAGTGATGCCCTGTCTGAGGGTCGTCAAGCTCGAGGGTTTGAATCACCCCCCCCGCCCGTGGGCTCGCTTCCAGAATGCTGACAGACTCTCCCCGAAAGCGTGCCTCATGAGCTGCACTGAGACCAGAAATGCCCCCACCAATGACCAGATGATCCCACACAGAAGAAAGGCTCGCTGCTTTAGAAACGGTTGTAATGGTTCACGCAGGCTACCCCACCCGAGCGCGTAAAACCGGAATGTTAGCCATCAGGGCAATGGTATTAGAGTCTCCTTCGAGATTGAGTTCCAGAGCCTCTTGATCAATCTCAACGTATTTGGAAATTACTTCAACCAACTCATCTCTCATTTTAGTCAAGGTATCGGGTGAAATCTGGGTGCGATCATGCATCAGAACCAGTTTCAGGCGATTGACGGCACTGCTTCGAGAGTCATCTACCACAGGCTCTACCGCGCGACGCTTACCCAGTCCCAGAGCGCTTGCCGCTTGCGGCGCATCCAGATTCAGAAATTTCACCAGCCAGCCAAGGGGGCCTAACGACTCAGAGGGGGGCGCGGGCAGCTTAGGTGAAATCATGTGCTCAGAAGAATTGATCGGCATGGGCGTCACAAGGGCGAACAAGGTTTAAAACGGGTCAGTGCCACATGGAATTAGGCGCGTTTTTGACCAAAAAATGATTTTATTTTTCCGATGAGGGTACTGGGTGGATTGAGATCCAGTAAGGGGACGTCTTCGCCGGCGACCCGACGGGCAATATTGCGGTAGGCCTGACCCGCCAGAGACTGGGCGTTATGTTGGTTGACGTCTTGCAAGACAATGGGTTCACCACGGTTGGTACTAATGATGATGTCTTTATCTTCAGGGATGACCCCCAGCAGTTTGACCGACAGAATGTCAAGCACGTCTTCCACATCCATCATATCATTGCTGCGAATGAGGTTGGGGCGCACACGGTTGAGGATAAGCTTGTGATTTTTGATTTCCTCGCGCGCTTCTAAAAGGCCAATCACACGGTCGGCATCACGCACGGCAGACATTTCAGGGGTGCACACCACGATGGCTTCGGAGGCACCAGCGGTTGCATTGATAAACCCTTGCTCAATACCCGCCGGGCAATCCAGCAAGATAAAATCGGCTTCAGGTTTTAAGAGTTCGCAGATGTAGCGCATCTGCTCTTCGTTGAGGGCGCTTTTATCTCGGGTTTGAGCCGCCGCAAGCAGTTGCAAATTCGGGAAGCGCTTGTCTTTGACCAACGCTTGGGTGAGTTTGCAGCGCTCTTCGACGACATCCACAATGTTGTAGACAATACGATTTTCAAGCCCCATCAGGATGTCCAGATTGCGCAGGCCGATGTCGGTATCGACCAAAACAACCTTATAGCCTAATTTTGCAAGCCCTGTGCCTATATTGGCTGTGGTGGTTGTTTTGCCGACGCCGCCTTTTCCGGAGGTGACCACAATGACGCGCCCCAGTTTGACGGAAGGGTCGTGAATGATTTTTTGGCGGCTTTGCTGAGGCGGCTCTTGAGAGGGGCTTTGGCTGGCTGACGTCGCCATCCCAGAAGCGCTTGAAGAAGAAGCGTTTTCAGAAGCGGCCTCCTCAAGGCTGGGTGCTTGCAATAATGCGGCTTCGGGTGTGGGCGCTTCTGGCGTGGCAGCATCAAGAAGAGAAGGGGCTTCGGGCATTGGCATTGCGGTCTTGTCAAGCATTTTGGTGGGCGCACTAGGAGAAGAAGTCATGGGTGAAAAACCACTGCCAGCAGACGGCATTGCAGCAGAGAAAACGGGGTTAAAACGACGAGCCTTTGGGGTGGGCGAATCGGACTTTAGTATCAGAAGGCTACCGATACCCAAGTGTTCATCTGTCCAAGTATTCATGGTACCCAAGCCGCTTCGCTTCGGCTAGGGGTTCAACCAGAACGTTCACAAATTGCAACAGGAGGCTAGGGAAGTTGCAAGAGGAGGTGGCTAATTTTGCTCAGTCACTTTCCG
>JAYKJM010000155.1:0-4541 GCA_035285385.1 Vampirovibrionales bacterium | reverse complement strand
CCGAATTTTTTGAAGGGCTCAGGTGTCTTTCAGACAGGGTTTGAACCTGAAAAACACTGAATTGCCATAAATCCTGTCGGTCCGAATTTTTGAATAGATTAACTGCTTCCTGGAGATTTCACGCCAGGGGTTGCAATTTTACCCTTTTTAGTCACGGTAAAGTTGTTGCCGTTTGCATCCTTTATTACAATGGCGGGCTCTAACATGGTAACCCCCGATGCATTATTATTACTTGGCGGGACAAATGTGAAAATCCCTTTTTCAGGTGCACTTGTCTGATAGGAACCCAATGTTTGCGGGGTGGGAAACACGGCCATTGTGCCATTCGGCAATGTGAACATTTCATAGGAAGCACCTCCTGTAACAGCCTCAAAAGTAGTTGGAACTCGTTGTGTCCCACGGTTTAGGATTTCTTCGCTGGCGTCAGTAATATTCAATCCTATAGGTTTTTGATCCGCTGGCAAGGCCCGGACCAAATCTTTGAATTTCCCCCGGTTTAAAGCCTTAGTGATGCTTTCGGTGGTTAGCGCAGTTGCCCCAGAAGTCGAGCTTTTTTCGCCACCACTATTCTCTGGACCCGTTTTTGGGGGAGGCGTCGTCGTTGAGTCACTAGTCCCTGCACCCTTTGCTGGAGGCGTCGTCGTTGCGTTATCAGTCCCTGCAGCCGCAGTATCGCCTGTTGCTGGGGGAGGCGCCGTCGTTGAGTCACCGTCTCGTGTACCCGCAGTATCGCCTGTTTCTGGAGGCGTCGTCGTTGCGTCAACGACTCCTGCATCCGTTGCTGGGGGAGGCGTCGTCTCAGTGCTGGCCACTGGTGGATGCCCAGTTTTGGGGCGGCTTGCAAGCGTACCAAAAACACTGAAAACACTGCTCAGAGCGACTGTCTTTCCAACGCCTTCCCAAAGTGGTCTGTCAGTAAACACGTTACTACCCACGCGACCCGCACCGCTTAAAACACCATCGCTAAAGGTTGTGACGGCGAGCGTTGGACCAAATCCCCAGCCTTTCTTCATCAAATGGCTACCGGCGAAAACCGCGCCGGCGGTAGTGGCACCGTTCCAAAAGGCACTGCCAAGGTTCTGGGTTTCGTTATAATCACGAACCCCGGCCATCAGGCCTGCGCCAATCGCAACGCCGCCTTGAGCTATTTTTCCGGCTTTTCCAAATCGATTGAGCCCTTTTGACAATGCCCCCAATGCAGCAACGCTGAAGAACCCACTGCCAGCCAAGTCGCCGAAAACGCCTTCCATGCCTTTGGTTTCGCCGGCAAAGCCGAGCGTGGCGCCTCGGGTGAAGCCGTTCACAATGTTTGCGCCAAAATTGTTATTGTTCGCCTCGGGCTTTGGGTTTTCCTGTGGCGGTGGTGTCGTGCTTGGTGTGGTTGTGCCAGCGTCGGGCTTTGGGCTTGCCTGTGGCGGTGTTTTTTTAGCCTCAGGGGTCTGTTTAGGCGCTTCAGTCTTTTTGGCTTGAGCCTTCTGTTGCGCTTGTGCAAACGTTTGAATATCGGTTTGCCATTGTTGCTGAGTTTTTGTTGTCAGTGCGCTAATATCCAGGGTCTGCCCGGGGCGAATCAGGTTGATATCGCGAAGGTTTGGGTTGTTCTGTTTAAGCGCAGCACTTGCCTGGTTCATGTAGGCTTCTTGCTGCTTGGCATTAAGCTTGTATTTGTGTGCTTCTTGGGTAAAGTTGACCCCTTTGCTTTCCATGGCCGCCAGGGCATATTTGCTCACCCAGTCGCCCTGTTTGACGGTGACAGTCTTTTTGCTGGGCTCTTGTTTAAATTCTTTTGTGCGCTCAGAAATACCGGGCAACGCGGGATTGACAGCCATGAGGAGACTCCTGATGTATAAAGAGAAACGACACAACCAACGATTTTAGAATTCTTATACGCATTAAAACAATCAAAAGAATTTTGATGCTAGGTTGTGAATCCCCTGCTGAAAATGCCCTGATTTCTAAGCCATTGCAATTATTGAGCGCGTTTGGTCTTGGCTGTGCTCGATTCATTGCTGGGTATCGTGCCCATGGAGCTCATCATGCGCTGCAGTGAAACGGGCCACAGCTCAACATCCAGCAGTTGAGAGAGACGTCGACCCACACCCGCGCCGGGTGCTTGATGGCTTGTTGTCCATTGCGTTATCTCTTCAGGGCTTACCCCGTAGAGGCTTTCCAGCTTGATGAGAAGCTCATCATGACCGCTCAGGCGGGTTATTTGCCCTCTTGAAACCAGTGAAATGGTGCCAGTTTCCTCAGATACAACAATGCAATGGCTATCGGAGGTTTCTGTTAAGCCTAAAGCGGCGCGATGACGGGTGCCAAAGCGCCAGCTTAAATTGGGATCTTCGGTTAGCGGCAGTAAAACGCCCGCTGCGGCCGCTCGAAAGTTACTATCAATCACCAAGGCGCCATCATGGAGGGGGGCGTTGGCATGAAAAATCGTTAACAGGAGCTCTGTGGTAATGTGAGCATCCAGACGCGTGCCGGCTTCCAGGTAGGATTCACTCATAGGCTGGCCGTTTTCAGGCTCCAAAACAATAAGAGCACCGGTTTTACTTTTGCTCAGATACCTTACGGCCTCCACCAGATGTTGAATGAAGAGGGCGGCAGACTCCGCGGCAACGGCTGATTTATGGCCTAACGTGGGCAGGCGCCAGTCGGCTTGCCCCAAGCTAATGAGTAGTCGGCGCAATTCGGGCTGAAAAATGACAATCAGCGCCACAAACAGAAGCTGTATGCTGGTGGCCAGAACGGCTTCCAAAATTGGGAGCTCCAAGACGCGGGTCAGCGTCCAGAGAATGAGCACCGTTGTAAAGGTAATCATGACCCCTCGCAAGAGCCGACTGGCGTGAGCGGCCTGCTGAGACAGGGTTCGATAGAGCCAGTAAACCCCAGCAATCAGAAGCCCTGCCTGCAGAAGGAGCTTCAGAGCTATAATTAAATAGGGCTGCTCTTGCCAAAACACCATGATAGGTGCCAGCCAGTCGTGCAAGGCAATCCAGTAGGTTCGTATGGTACTGGTCGTGGTTTCTGGCAAGACAGGAAGGCTCATGTCAGACGCTCTGGTGACGGGTTTAAGGGCGGTTAAAATGGGCGCTTGCTGTCAGAATATGTAAGACAGCAACCAAAAAGCTTCTCTCAGGGCTCCTACATTGGGCAGGCATTTATTGAAGTGATTATTTTAGAAACTGTCTTCACTATACCTGATCTTATCAGATTTGACATCTCTTATGGTGATGAGCGCAAGAAAATGGCGACAAGGTGTTTGTTTGCAGCAAGATGGCGATCCCCCAAGACGCCAGCCATACCTTGCCCTCATCATGAGCTTTTTTCTCGAGACCTTTACGCTATACTCAGCATGAAACGTTTAAATCATGAGTGGATATTGGAAGCGCTGATATTGGAGATCTTGACGCTATGGCTGCAATGACGACGAAAACCTCTGAAAAATCTGAAAAAATTGACGCTGCAAAGCTCGATAAAGAGGCGGCCATGGAGCTGGAAGCCCGCAAAAAATCCTTGGGCTTGGCGGTTGAAAAAATTGAGCGCGATTTTGGAAAAGGGGCTATCATGCGTCTGGGTCAGCGCGAGCTGGTGACGCTGGATGCGATTGCCACGGGAGCCTTGTCTCTGGATATTGCGCTTGGCGTGGGCGGCTTGCCCAGAGGCCGTGTCGTCGAGATTTATGGCCCAGAGTCCAGCGGTAAAACCACGCTGACCTTAAGTCTTATTGCCCAGACGCAAAAAGCGGGTGGTATTGCGGCTTTTATTGATGCCGAGCACGCCCTGGACCCAGAATACGCTGAAAAAGTCGGTGTTAACATCAACGAGCTTTTAATTAGCCAGCCGGATACCGGTGAGCAGGGGCTTGAAATTGCCGAGCAGCTCACGCGCTCAGG
Source organism: Vampirovibrionales bacterium (assembly GCA_035285385.1). Lineage (GTDB taxonomy): Bacteria > Cyanobacteriota > Vampirovibrionia > Vampirovibrionales > JAJTHC01 > JAYKJM01. Next base: position 645 of record JAYKJM010000155.1, on the reverse strand, counting down.
GGCGGTTGATATTATTGTCATTGACTCGGTGGCTGCCTTGGTGCCAAAAGCCGAAATCGAGGGCGACATGGGCGACTCTCATGTGGGCTTACAGGCACGTTTGATGAGTCAGGCGTTGCGCAAGCTGACGGCGGTTGTGGGTAAAACGCGCACCGTGATTATTTTTATCAACCAGTTGCGGCAAAAAATTGGGGTGATGTACGGCAACCCTGAAACCACGACAGGGGGCAACGCGCTCAAGTTTTATGCCAGCGTCCGCTTGGATATTCGTAAAATTGAGACCCTGAAAAAAGACAACGCCGAATACGGTAACCGTGTGAAGGTCAAGGTCGTCAAAAACAAAGTCGCCCCCCCCTTCCGCATTGCCGAGTTTGATATTGTCTTTGGCGAGGGCATTTCAAGTGAAGGCTGCCTCTTGGATGTGGCTGCCGATATGGGCATTGTGCAAAAGGCGGGCACGTGGTTTAGCTACGGCGATCAAAAGCTGGGTCAGGGTCGTGAGCGTGCACGTGATGCGATGAAAGAGAACCCGGCGATGATGGCTGAAATTGAGCAGGCGGTGCGCGCCAAAATTGCCGAACAACGAGCGGCTGCCCGCAAGCAGCCCATGGTCGAGACGCCGGAGAATCTCACCCCACCGCCAGG
>JAYKJM010000154.1:0-2907 GCA_035285385.1 Vampirovibrionales bacterium | reverse complement strand
TGTAGCCCGGGTTATTGAAGCCTGAATAAGCGCTACTGGTATTGTTCCAAGTATTGTTGCCATCCATGGGTTGATACACGCCATTGACATCCGCCAGAGCCACTGTGGCTGAGCTCACAACCAGCATGGATAAACTGAGCCCTAGGCAAAGCATGCCCTTGAGTGAATGCATGTGAACCATGATTTTGTCTCCTCCTTAAAGCGAATCGCGCTAAAAAGCCAACGATGATAGTGATATGAAACGGCTAAATCTCTCAAATTTTTTTAAAATTTTTTATTGAGTTTTAAAATGGTTTGACTGTTTGGTGTAAAAACCAGGCCTTGGGGTTGAAGCAAGCGGTTGACGTCGGTGATTCAAAGACGTTTCTGTAACGAAAAGTGGGATCGTGACTTTACATATCTTAAACCTTGATCATAATACGTACAAGTCCTTGATTATACAAAGTTCTGTTTTGGGCTCTGTTTTTTTCGCTGTGGAAGTGTGCCGTTTATGCCGCCAAAATCTCCTGTAAAATCGGCTGTTAAGGCCAAGTCTTCAAAAAAATCGGCACCAAAAAATGCCAAAAGTCTCAAGGCAGCCACGTCCTCTAAAAAAGCTTCGACAGCCGCTGCGCCATCCGGAGCTTCACGCTCCCTGGTGATTGTGGAGTCTCCGGCGAAAGCCAAAACCATTAAAAAAATTCTTGGCGACAACTTCACGATTAAGGCCAGCGTGGGGCATATTCGCGATTTGCCTGAAAAGAAGCTCGGTGTTGATACGGCCAAAAATTACGAGCCCACCTATGAAGTCATGAGTAAAAAAGCCGACGTGGTGGCCGAACTTCGAGCAGCCGCCCAACATGCCGATGAAATCTTTTTGGCGCCTGACCCCGACAGAGAAGGCGAAGCCATTGCCTGGCACATTGCTTGCCTGCTGGATGCCCCGCCCGAAAAAATGAAGCGGGTGGTGTTTCACGAAATCACCAAAACTGCCGTAACAGAGGCCATGAGTCATCCTCGGGCGATAGATATGTCGCGAGTGGATGCTCAGCAAGCCCGACGGATTCTGGACCGTCTGGTGGGGTACAAATTGAGCCCTCTGCTTTGGAAAAAAGTGACCAAAGGCTTATCGGCCGGTCGTGTGCAAAGCGTTGCCGTGCGATTGGTCTGTGATCGCGAAGCTGAAATTGAGGCTTTTACGCCCGTTGAATACTGGAGCATCCATTGCGACCTGGCTGAAAAGACTAAGCAAAGCCCAACCTGGCAAGCCGATGTTGCTCGCATTGATGGCAAGAAAGTTGCTCTTGGCACAGCCGATGACACTCAGGAGATTGTGGCGCGCATCAAAGCGGCTCAACCCTTGACGGTGACCAGCGTCCATGAACGCACGTCCTCGCGTAATCCATCCCCACCGTTTATTACCAGTACCTTGCAGCGCGAAGCCAGTAATCGTCTTGGCTACCCCGTCAAGCGCACCATGCAAATTGCGCAAAAGCTTTATGAGGGCATGACGATTGGCAAAGAAGGCCCAGTGGGGCTTATCACCTACATGAGAACGGATAGCACCCGTGTGGCTGATGAAGCCCAAGAAGAAGCTCGTAAATTCATTTTGGCGCATTATGGGCTCGAGTTTTATCCTGAAAAAACACGACATTACGCCCAAAAAGGCAAATCGGTGCAAGATGCCCACGAGGCCATTCGACCTACCTCGATCTATCGCACGCCCGAGAGTGTGCGGGCGTTTTTAAGTGATGAGCAATTCAAGATTTATCAACTCATCTGGAATCGTTTTGTATCTTCTCAAATGGCGGCAGCCAAGCTGCAGACGCGTGCCTTTGAACTTGATGCCAATGGGGTGCTCTTGCGCCTCTCTCACACCAGTGTGGCGTTTGCAGGCTACCTGAAAGTCTATCGGCCAGCCGAAGATGATGCCGCCAAAGAGGGGGATGATGATGAAACCTCCTCTGAAGGTAAAGTGATGCCTCCCTTCAGGCAGGGCGATGTCGTCAACCTGGTGGCGATTCGACCCGTCCAGCATTTTACAGAGCCTCCGCCCCGTTTTAACGAGGCCAGCTTGGTCAAGACCATGGAAGAGCTTGGTATTGGCCGCCCGAGTACCTATGCCGCCACCATTGCCACCATTCAGGATCGCACCTATGTTTTGAAGGAAGATAAAGCGCTCAAGCCCACCGAATTGGGCAAGGCCGTCAATACCCTCTTGATGAAACACTTTGAAAGCATTGTTGATACGCACTTTACGGCCAACATGGAAAGCAAGCTGGATGCGATTGCCGATGAAAATTTACCCTGGCAGGAGGTTATTCGTGGGTTTTATGAGCCCTTTGAGGCCACGCTGAAAAAAGCCAACACTGAAATGGAAAAAGTGCTCGTAATTATGCCCGGCGCCGTCTGCACCGAAGAAGGCTGCGGCAAGCCCATGTCTCTGAAAACCAGCCGATGGGGCAGTCAGTTTTTGGGATGCACGGGCTATCCAGACTGCAAGGGCACGCAGCCGCTTTCAAAAGATCTTAAACCCGTGGAGCCAGACAAACCCAGTGATGAGACCTGCGAAAAATGCCAGAGTGCCATGGTCATTAAATCGGGTCGCTTTGGCCAATATTTAAAGTGCACCAATGAGGCCTGCAAAGCCAATCAGCCGTTGGTGCAAAAAACGGGTGTCAGCTGTCCCGAGTGTCGTCAGGGTGAAATTGTCCAGCGGCGCAGCATGAAGGGAAAAATTTTTTACGGCTGCAATAAATACCCAGAGTGCAAGTATGTGTTGTGGCAAAAGCCCACCAAAACGCCGTGCGCCAAGTGCGGTGGCCTCACCATGGAGAAGGTGTTAAAGAAAGGTACCTTTTTGGTGTGCGCCAATAAGGAGGCCTGTGGCCACGTGGCCGAAGTGGCGGTGTCTATGGGAGCCGGCGT
>JAYKJM010000153.1:0-3730 GCA_035285385.1 Vampirovibrionales bacterium | reverse complement strand
TTCAATTTCGTCAAACAATTGCTGAAACACCCGGCGCACTTGGCATTCAGATGGCTGTCACCGGAGGTGGCTGTGCAGGTTTGCAATATGACATGAAGGCCTGTACAGAAATACCCCAAGGCTTCCTGAGCCAAGAGGAATCTGGCGTCACATTTTATATTCACCCCGTGGCTGCTGCCTATTTGAAAGACACCCTCATCGATTATTCCAAGGATTTGGTCGATGGTGGGTTCAAATTTAAGAATCCCAACGCTGCAAGCACATGCGGCTGTGGCAGCTCTTTTGGAGTGTAAACTTTTTTGTTTTTGACCATTCGCTCACATTTGGAGATTTTGTGTTTATGACCCTCACAGAAATGCCTGCCCCTGCCGAAGAAACAACCGAAAGTCAGGCAACAGCGCCTGCTATCATTGATGAAACAAAACTACTGGAAGTTCTGGCTACCATGCGGCCCTATCTTCAAGCCGATGGTGGTGATGTTGAATACGTCGGCACAACCGCCGAGGGCGTGGTTCAAGTTCGCCTACAAGGTGCTTGCGGCACTTGCCCTAGCTCCATCTACACCTTAAAAATGGGCATTGAAGAGCAGCTTAAAATGCATGTGGCAGGCGTAACGGCGGTTGAGCAAGTTCAGTAGCTTTGCTACGTCCTACTTAGCATCCCGCCTGAAACATCTTTTTGGCCAAATCGAGCACTTGTGAGACCTGAATTTGGCTCATGCAAGAGGGTTCACTATCTGGACAAACCGAACGCTCACAAGGCCAGCAGTTAAGGCACGCAGGCGGGGTTACGGCTTGAATGATTTCTGGATGAGCCCCTCTGGGGCCGGTTCGCCTAACATCCGTTGGGCCATAGAGCCCTAACGTTGGCACACCAAGAGCCGCCGCCACGTGAAGGGGTCCTGTATCTGCACCGATAACCAGTCGAGCCCGATGCAACGTCTGCAACAGCCCTTGCAAAGACAATCCTGAAAATAGGGCGTTTGGAATTGCCCACCAAATACGATGGCTGGCAGGTGTTGTTTCTTGCAAGCAAGGCAACAAGAGAGATTCTTCAGCCCCTCCTAAAACACAAACATCATAAGAAGTCTCTTGAAGCAGAGATTGAATGAGCGTTGACCATGAGCTTATCGGCCATGCGCGGTTGGGACGCTTTTGACCCACCCCCGGCAGCAGAATCACCGATGGCCGCTCAAATTCTAGACCCTCTTGTGGCCAATAAGCTGGAATATTCAGCTGGGGGGCATCGGGCTTTTCAGGCAAAAGCCCACGCAAACTGGGCAACTGTTTGAAAGCGGCATAAAAATTCTCAACAGCATGACGTCTAGACTGATTGCGAACCGATTCACCACGTGAAGACAGCTTTTCTTTGCGATAAGTCGCTGTTTTCACAAACCTAGCCGCTAAACTGGCCGTTAAGCAGCGTGTTTTAAACGACGGATGCGCGTTGATGACGTGCGTCACCCCAGACGCCTTGAGGCGGTTGCTGCACGTCAATAGTTGGCCATAGAGCGCAAACGACTTTTCAGGCCAGCGCCATGGCTCAATGGTGTCATCGATTGCCGAAATTAAAGGGAAAAAACCTGAACGCGTCAGCCAAATCAGAGAAGACTCGGGCACAACCCGCCGCAGGGTTTGCACACTCGCCGCCAGATGAACCAAATCGCCCAACGCTCCTAGTCTAATGACGGCTGCCGTCACCTGAGCACTCGGAGGAGGTGGATTTTGAGTCACAAAAGGGATAGTTTCAAGCATTTCAAGCCATTGTGCATTCGAACAAAAAGCCAGCCAAAGGGTATCAAAGCCAATAAAAATATAAACAGACCATTGACGCCATCAACACATTTGGCCACAATATAATAAGTATGATTCTAACTTATAAAACATACCAAGCTATTTGAGTTTGCGAGAGTAGAATCTTTTTTTAGGCTTCCTCATGACTGCTTCACAGCCGGCTCAGCCCGAATTTAGCAATGGTGTCATCACCCCGATTCAAGCCATCGCTGTGGCACGTCCTCGCTCAACCAAAAAAGGGTATGGTGCATTTCACACCTATCCCGGCCATGGTTTCTCGTCTCATAGCGATCAAGCGGCTTCTTCTTTTCATCTGCCGCACATGGCTCCGTGGCCACTTCGCCAACAGGGGCAAAAGCGTCGTGAGCTATTACAAACCAAAGCAAGTCGTTGGTTCAAGCATTCTTTGCTGGCTGTGTTTTGCTGTTATAGCCTAACCTCTCTTATCCTCAATGCCGCTTCGATTATCCGTCTGGCGGAAAAAATTGAGCCCGTGCATGCCATTCAAGCCGCAACCCAGGCCAAATCGGATGAACTCGATGCGAGCCTGAAGCGCACGCGACAACCTTCCGGTCGAGAAGCCTTGTTACGTAACACCCTCGATTATACCGAAGCTGGGGATTTACTGATTCGCTTTCGATCTGTGTAATAGCACGTCTTTCAACGGCACTACATTTTTCATACTACATGTGCTCGTACATGCTAAACAGTGGCAGATAAATTGAAAGCGCCATGGCTCCCACCACAGCCCCCAAAACAACCATCAGAAGCGGTTCTATCATAGCGGTCATGGTATCGACTTGACCATTGACCTCTTCCTCCAGTAAGTCTTGAGACATTTTGAGCATTTTTTCCAATTCTCCAGACTGTTCGCCAGCTGAGATCATCAACATGACCAACTCTGGAACAACTTGAGTTTGCATCAGCGCGGTGGCCATAGATTGACCCAGCTGAATTTGAGTATACACCTGCTGAAATTTACTGCGAATAATATCATTGGCAACGGTGCTAGTAGCAAGCAGCACGGCATCGCTGATAGGAAGGCCTGCCGAAAACGCAATTCCAAAACTAGAGAAAAAACTGGCGTTGCTCGAAAGCACCGTGAGTTTGTTCCACACCGGAATTTTAAGACTAAGGCGGTGCAGCATAAATTTGCCAGCCGGCGTCTTTAAATAATTAATACCCGTAAAAAGTCCCGCACCGATTACAGGCAAAACAATAAACCAGTAGCCTCGAATAATTTCACTGATAAACACCACCACCTGCGTAATAAATGGTAATTTAACGTTCATCGATTTATAAATGTCCTGAAACGTCGGAATGACGATGGTAAACATAAGCGTCATGACCAACGCTAAAATGCCAACCACGACCCCAGGGTACACAAGCGCTGAAATAATTTTAGACTTAATTTTCTGCTGTCGCTCCATTTGTTCCATCATGCGGGTCAGCGTAGCATCGAGATCACCAGAGGCCTCGCCAGCACGCACCAAGTTGACGAATAAATTATTAAACATTTGAGGGTGCTTGGCCATGGCCGAACTCAGGCTTTGGCCGGTCATGATGTCCTGACGAAGGCTGCGCACAATCGCTTTAAAGCCTTCATGCGTGACAAAATTTTCAAAGAAAATCAGGCCATCCGTCAATGGAATGCCCGCTCGCGACATGATGGCCATATTACGAGCAAAAACCACCAGGTTTTTTTTGCCGCTATCCATCACCATTTCTTGGAGACGTTTTATCCAATTAGTACCACCCGCCTTGGTTTCATTGACCTTCTGAATCTGTTTAATAGAAGTTACAACCAGCTTTTTATCGCGCAAAAGCAGGCGAGCCTGCTGCTCACTGAGCGCATTTATCACTCCAATCTGAGTTTTTTGATCCCCCAGTCGAGTGGCCTTATATTCAAAAGATTGTGTCGTCATGGATTCTCTCTC
>JAYKJM010000152.1:0-10515 GCA_035285385.1 Vampirovibrionales bacterium | reverse complement strand
CCGACATACAATCGTCAATGCAGCCTTAAAGAATTACTTTGGGGGCTTTGTACCCAAATAAAGGCCTTACCCGAGGCTCTTCAAGCTGACGTTGACGTCTGGGTGAACGATAATGCCTCAGACGATACAACAGCAAGCTGTGTGTGGCGGTATCAACAACACTACCCTTTTGTTAACTACGCTTGTAATGAAGCGAATCTGGGTGCGGACCGCAACATGCATCTTGCAATCAGCCGGCCTGAGGGAAAATTTTTATGGCTTATGTGTGATGATGACATTCCAACCCATGGCGCCATTTTAAGGCTGCTTGAGCATATCAGGACACTGGAAAACAATGCCTTGAACCATGAGGAGCCACAAGTCAATCTCATTCATACCAACGGTTATCATCGCAATGTGGCCATGAACACCATTTTGCAGCAACGCATTTATATGGGATATCAGGGCAACGCTCTGCTGTCGGGAGACATGTTTGCCAAAACCTTTCATAACGGCCTTCTTCGAGCATCAACCCTGATTTTCAGAAAGTCTGCTCTGATGGGCTCTTTTCTGGAGCGCTTTCATGTGGGGTATCTTTGTGCCCCGCTGGTCTTTGCTCTTCAAGCCTTATCTCAACAAACCCCGGTGCATTCTAAAAATGAGTCTCTTCAAAAATCGCCCAAAACGGCTTACGGAAGCTATATTGATGAGCCGCTGATTACGTACCGTGAAAATCACAAGCCCTGGTTTGATTTGTGGCCTCTGATTGCCGCCTATTACATCCCTCTGATGGCGTTTCAAGCCGAAAAAATGGGGCTTTTTCCAAAAAACACTTATCGCCACTTTTTAGTTAACCATGCGGGCATTGCACGGAAATTTTTTTACAAGATGAAAAAATTCCCGGCCAAGGCTTTTTCCAGCGAGCCTCTGCAAGAGCGCTGGCCTATTAGCTGGATGACACTCATGCGGATGTACGCCCCTTGCCGGTGGTTTTGGGATGAATGCATCTGGTTTTGTTTGCTGCCTTACGTTGTTTTGCAATGGGCCTTAAAGCACAGTCCGATTGATTCACACTTACCCACCGCAGGTGTTTTTTGGTTGAAATTTCAGGTTAAACTGGCAACCGTATTGAAAAAAAAGCCTCCTCAAGCCAAACCAGTTGATATCCTTCAAGCGGTGAAACGCCTAAACGCGTTGGGTTCAAAAGTGGCCTAGCACCGCCTGGGTGTGCTTTAGATGTCCCATCTAACACAAAAAAGCCTGCCGTTTCAATTGAAACCACAGGCTTTTAAAATTTCTGGTGCGGAAAAATCCGCCAGAATTAGTGGTGAGCGCCTTCGGCGTGCTCAGCGTGCTCGGCTGGCGCTTCTTCGGCATGACCAGCTTCAGCAGCAGGAGCAGCTTCTTCGGCGGCAGGAGCGGCTTCTTCAGCGGCAGGGGCTTCGGCGCCTTCAGCAGGCATGGTTTCTTCAACAGCGGCTGGCTCTTCAGCGGCGGGCTCTTCAGTGGCGGATTCTTTGGGTTGGCAACCAGCCAATAAAGCAACGCTACCGGCTAACAAGGCCATCAAAGCAAGAGATTTGGACATGAAACGCATTTGAATCTAAACTCCTCGTACGAGAGAACAATCATGCATGAATAATACAGTGACCACCTAAACTCACTTCATAAAGCCCTAATATATTACAAGCATCATAAAGTTAATCTAAATGATATATTGATTGTGCTTATTTAACACGAAGTGACGCACCTTGCCAAGCCCATCAGAACAATTTTATCTCCTGATTGGATCGATCCAGAGTTTTAAACGTCTTTAAGTCAATGGCATACACCTTGGTAGCGGGCTCCCAAAAGCCATTTTCAGAGTATCCACGTAACGTGCTGGTACTGGGCTCATCTGGAGCCTCACAAAGGGTTAAACGTGTCAGATGTCCCAAACCCTTGTAGCTATAGCGATCAAACACCAGCAACCACAGTGGCCCACCATATAATGCACTCAAGGCGTGCTCGCTCTCATGGTGGGCTAACAGATAATCGCCCGAGAGGACGGCTTGCAGAGGCAGGTATTCGACATGACCTTGGCTATTTTCCTGCTTCAAAAAACGCGCCGTGGGCAGCGGCTCAACCAAATCCAGAAGATGTTTTAAGCTCACCCCTTCCCAATGCCCCTTGGTACTCCAGCCGTCGGCGGACACAATGCGTCGAATCTGATTCACACGAGGCAGCTTCAGGATATCTTGCAAAGACCACTGTCTTTCCGTCTTGACGAGTCCTCCAATCTGTAATCCCTCCGATGGGCTCTTTAGAAGAGACGGGTTTTGTCCAGAGGTTGCAGCAAAGGTGGCCGGCCAGCTGTGCAAAAACTCAGGCGCGCTCGCGCGATCTGAAACTGCATCTTCTGAGGCGACGTGCCTAAGCGCGTAAAAAGCAGACATAATGAAAAATCTATTCCTAAATGAAAGAAACAATAAATGATGGCAACAAATTATGGTGATCCAACGGAATTACCACCCACGCGAACGAAGGGATTATTCAAAGGGACGCCATTGTCCTGGATACGTTCTGGCTGCGTGGAGGAGGCCTCCTGCTGATTTGATTTTTCAATGGCAGAGGCCGTGTTCTGCAATTGCTGAAGAAATCCTGGAGGCATGCCTGGTAAACTCGGTAAAAAATTGATACCCTTGCCCGAGGAGGCACCTTGAACCACGGTTAGCTGCCCATCCGCTCGAGACTGACCATCGCTGCCCACCAGGGCAAAAGGCTCTGAACCCATTAGCGCTTTAATTGTCATGGTTTTTCCGATGAATCGTTTTTCATTCGGAACAGCCAGCATGACACGCAAGACACCCGCCTCATTGAGTTGCGCACTTTCATTTTGCACGACAGATTGGGATTCATTGTCGGTTAAGGTCACCGTTACAGAGCGGCCTACAGGCCCTTTAAGAACCAGTGGGACAGACTCCCCAGCCACCAAACGATCCGGGAAAAAGGCCTGCGGCGGCTGAACGACCAAATCTTGTAAACGACTACGGGCGTCAGCACACCATGAAAACGGTGCAAGCCCACCCATCAAGGCTGGTAAACAGGTCAACAGCGCCCAACACATGCAAGCCCACCCAAAAGAGGACAAACGCCTAGAATAGCCCATCATGAAGGTCTCCAAAGGGAACACGTTGTGCAAACCATGTGTTCAACTACGACTTTAACAAGTTTAAAAAAGAACACTAAGAATGCTATTTTACCTTAAATTATAACGCTTACGATGTCTTCTTAAGTGACTTTTATACCATGCATGATTTATCTCAGAGAGTTCGCCAGCTGGCCGCATCCCAAGGGTTTGACCGTGTTGGCATCCTTCCTGTTTATGCCCTTCAAGACGAGCGCCAGCGCCTCTATCAATGGCTTGCCGCGGGTCACCATGCTGGCATGGACTGGATGAGCCGCCACGGTGACATTCGCCTGGACCCATCCAAATTGTTTCCTCAAGCGCAATCGGTTGTGTGTGTGGCCATTAATTATTACCCTGGCGAGCCTAAAAGCCACCAGATAATTGACCCACAAGAGGCTTCAGGCGATCAACAAGTCCAAACGAAAATCGCCAGATATGCCCTCGGAGCCGACTATCATCGGCTTATTCGGCGAAAATTACGTCGGGTGCTTGCCGCTCTTCAGGCGGAGTATCCTGACCAAAACATTCAGGGGCGAGCCCTCTGTGATAGCGCCCCTGTGTTAGAGCGTGCGCTGGCAGAGCGCGCTGGGATAGGATGGCGAGGCAAACACGGCTTGACTATTACTCCGACTATGGGCTCCTGGGTATTTTTGGGGGAGTTACTCTTAACTGTGCCGCTCAGCAGCGATCAAAACGATCTCACCGTGGATCGCTGTGGCCGCTGCACCCGTTGCATTGAGGCCTGCCCAACAGATGCCATATTGCCCACTCGCAGTGTGGATGCACGAAAATGTATTGCCTATTGGACCATTGAAGCTCATGAGGCGCACATCCCCGAACCGATTAGTCATCATCAAAACGGCTGGGTGTTTGGATGCGATATTTGCCAAGAAGTCTGTCCATGGAGTCTAAAGCTTGAAACCCAAACCACCATTGAGGACTGGCAACATCCAGAATACAGCCACGCTCCGCCTTCCTATTGGCTGGAAATGAGCGAAGCAGCGTTTCAGGAAAAATTTGCCCAGACCCCACTGCGACGAACTGGGCTTACACGTTTGCAACGAAACGCCCGCGCAGTTTTAGCATCCAAGACCCCCGGTGTTTCTGAAAGTATTCTCAAGCGCTGATTTCAAAGCAGCCATCCGCCTTTTTGAAACATGACACGTCAGGTGAGATGATTGAGACGGGTTTCGAATCGCGCCAAGGCTGGCAGGCTTTGAAAAACCAATGCAAGTGCGCTCGGCGCGAAATGGATGATTAAGACAGGTTTCGAATCGCGCCAAGGCTGGGAGGCTTTGAAAAACCAATGCAAGTGCGCTCGGCGCGAGAAAATTTAGACGATTTCGAATCGCGCCAAGGCTGGCAGGTTTTGAAAAACCAATGCAAGTGCGCTCGGCGCGATTCGAACGCGCGACCTACGGCTTCGGAGACCGTCACTCTATCCAGCTGAGCTACGAGCGCATGCTTTTCTATGCTGACAATAAATCAACTATTGCTATTGTCCCTGCTAAGACCAAAGGAACAAGTCTTTTCTGCGCAAGTGATCGTTAGTCCAAGGAAACATCTAACACTTCTAGTGCTTGCCGCGCGGCATGTTGCTGCGCCTCTTTTTTGGATTTTCCTTTGCCATGGCCTAGCACCTCCCCATTCACCGCCACCGTAATATGAAAAATTCGGCTGTGTGCAGGCCCCATTTCTGACAAGGTCTCATAATAGGGCAATCCCAGCCCTTCACCCTGGGTATATTCTTGCAAGGCCGCCTTGTAATTGTCTTTGGTTTTATTTCCGTCGACCTCCGTCATGACATCATCCAGCAGGGTTTTCAACCAACCCACCGTGGTGTCGAAATGGCCATCCAGATAAAGGGCTCCCAACAGGGCTTCCAGCGCACAGGCAAGATTACTCGGCTTTTGAGCCCCCCCCGAGCGGGCTTCTGCAGCTCCAAATCGCATGAGTGCCCCTAACCCTAGCTTCTGGGCAACAGGCGCCAAAACAGCATCACTCACAATAACAGAGCGAATCTTGGTCATCTCCCCCTCTCGGTAATAGGGAAAGCGTTCATAAACCAAATGACTAATAGCCAACTTCAGAACGGCATCGCCCAAAAACTCTAGCCGTTCATAATTATCCAGCGCTGATCGACGGCCTTCGTGCGAATAGGAACTATGCGTCAAGGCTTGCATGTAATAGCCGGTACGAATGGGTTTCGGCAAGCCTTGAGCACACATAAAAGCAACGATTGACGACTCCCAGGCCGTAATGGGATGCGGCTTGGAAGTCTCCAAAACCGAGGAGGGAGCTAGCATATTGTCAGCATCAGGGTGAGACATGAAAAGGTTCGCTTTGGAAGGGGCTCAAAAACATTGGCGCTTAAAAATATTTCTGAAAAAACGGAATGGCCTCTTGCCAAAGCCAACCCTGTTGAAGAACAAGCCATTCAATCCCATAATACGCCACAGGCCCAACAAAGAGCCAACTGTCAATCCTGTCGAGGACACCGCCATGGCCATAGAGAATGTGACCTGTCTCCTTCACGCCGGCATCACGCTTCATCAAAGATTCCACCAGATCCCCCAATTGAGCCACAATCGACAACAGGAGAGCCAACACAATTGACTGCCAGTAAGCCATATGGCAATAGGGCGCCAAAACGGCACCCACTGCTATTGAAAGCAAAAGCCCGCCCAGCGCGCCTTCTCGTGTTTTTTTGGGACTTATTTCAGCAATCAGCAGCGAGCGACCAAAGCGTTTTCCTGTAAAGTAGGCGCCCACATCACTGCCCACAACCACGAGCACGGCAAACAAAACATACACACGCCCCATTTCGTTGCCGCCCAACTGGCGAAGCAATAACCAGTGCGCCGGGAGAAAGGCCAGGTAAAACAGTACCATCAGCGTGGCACCCATGTCTGCCATGCTGCCACCAATGCGAGAAACCCCCTGGCGCGCTTTCTGAACAACCCGCAAAAGCAGACCAATAAAGGTGGTGATAACAGCCAGCGTTAGCGTTGGCATAAACCACGTCGGCTTACCCGCCACCCCTTCAAGCATTAATGCGGCCGAAAAAACAATCAGCACCAAGTAGGAGGGTCGAACGTGATTTGTTTTGTCCAATAACCCCAAAAGCTCTTGAATGGCCACGCCGCAGGCAATTAGAATCAGTAAGCTCCACCACAGCCCCCCAAACCAAACCGAGGCCAACAGAAGGGCAAACATAGACCAGCCAATAAGCAAACGAGAGCGAGGCGCCAAAAACCCCATAATGAAAAATCAGTCCGTCCGTATCAGTGCTTGTTCTATAAGGTTAGATCGTCATGATTTCTTTTTCTTTAGCCGCCACATGTTTGTCCACATCTGCGGTAAATTGATTGGTTATTTTCTGGATTTTGTCTTGCAAATCCCGCAAAGCATCTTCCGACAGATGGGCCTCTTTTTCGAACTTTTCAGCGCCACTCATGGCATCACGGCGCACATTACGGATGGCAACCTTGGCGTCTTCACCGTGTTTGTGAGCCAGTTTTACAAACTCTTTGCGACGCTCTTGTGAAAGCGGTGGCACCGTAATTCGCAACACAGAACCATCACTGGTGGGGGTTAATCCTAACTCTGACTTGGCAATGGCTTTTTCAATTTCAGCCAACTGCGATTTGTCGTATGGTTGAATCACCAACGTTTGCCCGTCTTGAATGGAAAGATTTGCCATCTGGCGTACCGGGGTCGGGGTGCCATAATAATCGGCCTGAATGCGATCCAGCAAAGCCGGATTGGCACGCCCCGTCCTCAGGGTTGCCAATTCACTTTCTAAGGAAGTAATGGCCTTGCCCATCCGATGGTGACAGTCATTTAAAATATCGTTTTCAAGAGTCGCAGTATCTGAAACAGCCATAGTCTAAATCCAGCAGATAACATTTAAAAATCAATAAAAAAAATTGTATCACGGGTTTTTTGCATCCAGGTGCTATTGCTCAAACTCTGGCACAACAAATGGATTTTGCGCTTATTGTAACAGATTTTAAAATTGAAGCTTTGTTTGGTAGTCATTATGTTACGCTATTAAATCTGATTTTAACTTGATAATAAATTTATCGAAATGCAAACAAATAACCCCTTTTTTAGGGCTGCTTTTATGCCTTCCGAGTTTCTGTCGGGTCTGGTTTTGGTGCAAGTCTCGGCGCAAATCTGATACGGCACCACGTAAACATTAATCCGTAAAAATCACATTAATAAATGAGTGCCATCGACTCAAAACGTTGCGATAAATAAATTTAGTAAATATCATCGTCCACCTCTTTGTCCATCTAACTTAAAACCGTTTTTCATCGCGACAACGGTTTACCATTTTGGGTCACTGCTTTTGTTTATTTAAAACGTTTTATCCTATGCGTTTCTCTGAGTTTCACTTTTCTGGCTATGAGTACTATTAACGCAACCGCCAGTCATATTTTTCGCTTACTGGGATGGCTGACAGAGGCGCCACTGACTGTGGAGCAAATTAACGAGAAATTTGAGCAGACCATTGGCCGCAAACTCTCGAGCGATTCCATCTGGCTTTACCTCAACACGCTTCGTGCCCTGGGTTGTCAAATATCTCGACCCACACCGACCAACGGTTTTCAGCATGAGTTACTCTATAACGCATTCAGTGTGCATTTAACAGACAGTGACTTAAGAAGCCTGATTGAAACCAAAAGTAATCTTGAATTACACAACGCCACCTATCAGGAGCACTTGGCTTTTGATCGATTTGTCAAAATATTGCTTGCTAATTCCAGTTTTTTACCAGAGCCAACGCTGCCTTCTGCTGGGCAATTAGGTTCGGCTCATATGTTTGCCTCCTCGACAAGCCTTCATTTGCCAGATGATGAGTTTTCTCTCTATCAGGCCGCTCAAAGTGGCCGGTTGTTGCAAGATGAATACTTTACCAAAACACGCTCTGTAGACTACGACCCCCACCTCTCCATGGTGCAGACCCTAGAGCAGGCTATTTTGACCCAGACGGGCATCATCGTATCCTATCGCTCAAAACGCGGCTACCCTATTTCAAAATTTGAAATCAACCCCCCCGAGCGCCTAGCCTATCGTCACGGCATTTTATATTTGGTTAGCCCTGCCAACAACACCACCGTACTGACGCCGTGGCATGGCAAATCAACGCAAGAAGATCTTTGGCTGCGTGTTGAGCGCATTGAGCAAATCTCCCTTTTAGGCAATCACGATCATCTGGTGATTTGGCAACCTGTCACGTGGACTTCAGAAGATTTAGATGAACAGAACACGCCCTTTGGCACAGAGTTCATTCCGCCGCAGTTTGATGAAGACTTATGCGATTATGAAATTTATGAAGTAGACCTGACACAGGCAATGGATGACACCAATATCAACTCGGAAAAAACTATTGTTCGCTACAAGAAAGCGGATGCAAGCAAACTCCAGCCTTTTCACATGCGAGAGGCGCGAGAGTCTATGAAATGGCGTGAAATCGACAATGAATGGTACCTGGATGTGGTCTTTCAAACCAGTGATCTTTTCACCCTGAAACAGAATCTTCTTGAGCAAGGGTTGCCATTTAAAATTATAAGTCCCGATTTTTTTCGAGAGGATATGGTACAGCTCATTGACGCAATGGCACAATCCTACCAAGCCAGATGATTATTGAAATCATTATTATTGATTTATTTTGATAACCATTTTTTTATTCCAGTCATTTTTCACCTTGAAATCTTCCTCCCCTATGTACCCCGGATCGTCTCACAACTCACGAACATTCAAAGACCTTGCCTCAAGTCAGCGCAGCGCCATTGAACCGCGCATGGATGTATTGGCCGATCAGGCGGCCGCAAGCGGGCGCAATAATTTTAGTATTTCTGCCTACCGAGTGTTGTATGTCCTTTTAGTGTTGATGCGGCGAAGAACCCTCAGCAGCAGTGAGCTCATTACAGAGCTTTACGACAATCCCATCATTCACCGGATGCTGAACACGGAGACGTTGACAAAATACGTCAATACCCTTCGCTCCATGGGATGCGCCATTCCACGAGTGACTGCCAACAATGAATTTCGATATGAACTCCTCACGAATCCCTTCGCGGTCACACTGGAGGAGCAGCCCTGGCAGGTGGCTTTAATGGTGCTGGAATGGTTGCGCTCTGACCCGTTTGAGGAACGCTATCATGCCTATCAAACCGTTATTGACAAAGCCCGTTGGATGATGGGAGAAACCCCGTCTGAAAACCCAGCTTTACGGATGGTCAAAACCTCAGAAGGTCTTCGTCATTATCGGCATCAAATCAGGCTCTTCAGAAAATTATGCCTTGAAAACATGGCTCTTGAAGTCAAGTATTTACCCCCAAGCTGGATTAAACCCATCCCTCAAGTCAACGAGGAGGCCGAATTGGCAACAGCCCCTCAGGAGCAACTGTATTACTTTGAGCCTCATGCTGTGGTGCAACATGCACGACGGTGGGTATTGATTGGGCAAGGCTACCGACGTAACGCTCCTGATCAAGACAATCACGCCACCAATACGGAGCTAAGCCAACCGACCGACATTCCGCCAATGATCTCTGAAAATGACTTGCACTCGGTATCGCTGGATTTGGAGGGCATCATTTGGCATCGACAACTGCCCTATAAAAACAGACGCCCTTCCAGAATGACCTCCGTGGTTTTTAAGCTTACGGGGCGCGTGGCACAGACGTATCGTGTGTACCCAAACGAAACCATCATTGCCCGCAGTGCCACCAGTGATGCCATTACCATTCGAACCGCCTCGTTTGATGTTGAAGCCTTGCTGTGCAGGCTTTTGCGCTATGGCCCCTATTGTCAGGTGATTTCTCCTACGGCAGCCCGCCAGTGGATGATTCAGCGCATTGACATGTTGTCGCGCACCATTTCAAACCCATCATAAAAGCATTTTTTGTAATGTTTCTGTTAAAAAGATGACCCCAAGCCGCATTATTTTAGATTCAGGATGTTTTTAAGATCAGATCCACAAGCCTCATCACAGTCATTACGACGAATCGTTTATTCTTACTATGCCGACTCTTCAGGAATAAGGACTCGATTATGACCATCCGCTTTCAACCATCTTTTGGCAGCCGGATGCCAAACCCGACCTCATCCTCGTCAACAGAGTCCTCACCCGCACTTGCCGATAAGAACCACACACCGCCACCTACTCAAACCCCGTCATTGACCATTGCACCAACCCCCACGGTAGATGAAAAAGTCCGAAACGCAATTCTTCCTGGGCTCAAACGCTTTGGGCTAAAGCCAGAAGAATTTGAAAGGCTGCCTGCCTTAAGCCCCTCGACGATAATGGCGCTTCAGATGTCGCAAGTTCTCTCAGGCATTAAAACTTCTGATAT
>JAYKJM010000151.1:0-5897 GCA_035285385.1 Vampirovibrionales bacterium | reverse complement strand
TGTTCGCGTTCGTTTGGCGCCTAGCCCCACGGGTTATTTGCATATAGGCACCGCACGCGCCGCCCTGTTTAACTGGTTATTTGCAAAGCACCACGGCGGGGCGTTCATCTTGCGCTTGGAAGACACGGATGAAGAACGCTCAAAGTGCGAATTTGCCACCGACATCTATGATGGGCTGCATCGGCTTGGCCTGCACTGGGATGAAGGCCCGGATGTGGGTGGCCCGTATGCCCCGTATGTGCAATCTGAGCGATTGCCCATTTATCAGCAGTGGCTGAGTAAGCTCATTGAAACGGGGTGGGTGTATCAGTGTTTTTTAACAGAAGCAGAAATTGAAGCCAAGCGTGCTTTGGCGCATGCAGAGAATGTGCCCTTTGTCTTTCGCTTAAGCCAAGAAGAGGCGCTTATCAACGCAAATCGATTGCGTGAGGGCAGCCATGAGTTTGTTTATCGCTTCAAAGTCCCCGATGATCACCCTCCTATTGTTGTTCATGATGCCATTCGCTCAGATGTGACGTTTGATGTGGCAACCTTGGGCGATTTTGTTGTGATGAAACGCTCCGGCATGCCCACGTTTAATTTTGCCAACGTGGTGGATGACATCACCATGAAAATAACGCACGTCATTCGAGGCGAAGATCATTTGCCGAACACGCCGCGCCAGCTCTTGATGTATGAAGCGTTTGGTGAAACGCCGCCGGTTTTTGCCCACGCCAGCATGATTTTGGCACCAGATCGAAGCAAGCTCTCCAAGCGTCATGGGGCGACCGCGCTCAGTGAATATCTGAATATGGGGTATTTGCCAGAGGCCGTTGGCAATTTTTTGGCGCTGCTTGGCTGGTCACCGCCAGATGGTGTGGAAGTGGCTGGATTGCAACATTTTGCCTCGCTTTTTAGTCTGGATCGCATTGCCCAGAGCCCGGCCGTTTTTGATATCGACAAGCTGAACTGGTTGAACGGTCAAGCCATCCGTGCCATGGCACTGCCCGAATTGCGCCGACGTGCCGAGCCTTTCTTGAGCACTTTTGACACGAGCCACTGGTCAGAGGCAAAGCTGGAGCTCTTGTTGGACGTGGTTCGAGAGCCCCTTACCAGGCTCAATGAGCTGCCGGCTTCGGTGGATTATTTTTTTCAGCAAGATCTCACCGTCGCTCCTGATTTGCAGTCGGATGTCTTGGCACCCGATGAAGGTCAAAAGGTGTTAGCCCATTTTATTGAAGCTTTTCTTCCGGAGGCTCCCTTTGCAGCGGCTTCTACTCATGAGGCATTGGCCGATGCGCGCACCCAAATGATAGAGGCTCTTAAAACGTTCACCCAATCTCTCAAGCCGCTGAAGCCCAAGGCCGTCATGTGGCCGATTCGAGCTGCTTTGACCGGGCGTGTGCATGGGGCGGAGCTTGCGGCCACCTTGGTATTGCTGGGTTCAGAGTGTGTTATGACCCGCAGCAGGCGTGCGCTTGCGGTTCAATCTGTTTCGCCATAAAAGAGATGAATCGCTGATGTCTCGTCCGCTGACGCTTTTGTTTCTGGCCCTTTATGCCATCAGTGTGCTTTGGTTCTCCAAATCCTTTGATCGAAAAACACGGACGCTGGAGGGCTTCTACCTTGCGGATCGGAAATTCGGGCACTGGCCGATTGCGCTTACGCTGGTCGCCAGCTGGTTTGGCGGTACCTCCACGATTGGCTCACTTCAAGCGTTTTATACTGATGGTGTCTCCGCCTTTTGGAAGCTTATTTTCCCATCCATTGGCTGCTGGCTGGTCATTATTCTGCTTTTTTCGCGTCGTATGGCCAATCAGCCTGGTCTTTCCATGCCTGAAGCGATTGAAAATACCTATGGACCAACGGCTCGAACGATATTGGCACTCGTTATTGCCTGTTCTGTGACCGCCTTGATGGGGTCTCAGCTGGTGGCCGCGCATCAGGTGTTATCGGGCTTGTTTCAGACGCCACATGGTGCACCGTTAAGCCCCTGGTTGACGATGGGGTTTACCGCGGCCATTGTAACCATTTATACAACCTTGGGTGGTTTTCGGGCGGTGGTCATGACCGATATTTTGCAAGTTGGCTTTATTGCTATTGGCTTGCTGGTGATGGCCGTCCCCGCTGTGATTATGATTTCAGGGGTGAGCTGGCCTCTTTTTTGGCATCATGTAGGGTTGGTGCGCTCAGACGGGTTTTGGAATTTTTTGCCTGATGCCGGCAAGCAACTCGCCATGATGCTCACGTTTGTGATGGCCTGGAGTATTGCCCCAGAGCTCTGGCAGCGAATGACGGCACTCCATGCCAATGCAAGCATTGCAAAAAACGATCATGCTCACGTGCTTCTCAAGAAGCGGGCTATGACAGCCACCGCCCTGGCGCTTGGGATTTTATGCTTGTTTTACATGCTGGTGGTATTTGTTGGGCTGGCTTCACCTGCCCTCATTGGCTCTGAGGCGGGACGACAGCCGGCCAGTGTCATGATTGGCCTCACAAACTGGCTTCATCAGGACTGGGCCATTGCCCTTGTGTTGGTGGGTTTTATTGCCGCCATAGGCTCCACGATGGATTCGACCCTAAATGTTGGCAGCTTGACCTTGACGCATGACGTTATGGAGCGTTTCTGGCGACGCTGCTTTGCTCACAAACTCAGCGCTTCAGCCTTGATGAGGCTTTGTAAAATGGCAACCCTTGTAATGCCTCTTCCGGCTTTGGTAATGGCCGCTTGGCATCAGAATATTATCAGTGTGTTATGGATTTCAGCCGACATTTACGCCTGTGCCATGTTTGTGCCGGTGGTGGCCATGCTCTATGCTAGCAAACGCTTTCAGCCTTCTGCCAAAGCCGGTCTCTGGGCCATGCTCACGGGCAGTGCGTGGGTGCTCATTACGAGCCTTATTCACATGGGTGTTGTCGCTGAAATCCCTTGGCCAGAGGCGCCGTATTCTACCTTGTGGGGTGTTTTTCTGAGTTCGTTAGCCTTTGCTGTCGGGCAATTTATGCCAGCTGTTACAGCGTCTTTGGCGCACTCAGCTCAAACGGTGCTTTCTGCTGAGTCACCCGATTGATGTTAAAATCTTTTGGCGGAAACCCTTTTCGGGCGATTGAGCCTCTGGCGTTTCTGGAATAAGGGCTTCACGCCTCTGTCTTTTATCGCATTTAAGCCGATAAGGGCGCTGCGGCGGCCATTTGCACCCTCGGATTGGCCATGGCTTGCTTGACCCCCATCACCGCCTGAAGCAAGGTTGCAGTCGGGGTTCTTGGCATCAGATGGTCACGAGATTCAGGTGGCAGTTGTCCGTATTTGCTATAAATCCTCTGAATTAAACGATGTTTGGTTGGATCGGGACTAAAAAACAAATTGGAATAAAGCGCAACGCCATCGGTAATGAGTTTAGATTGCGAGCTGGCAAACTGATAGCTAGGTTGCGTGGCCATAAAATAGCGATGCGCAAGGACGTTAAGTCCCAGACAGTTGATTTCTTCCTGAACAGAGGCCTCATTATCGCCGAGTCGTGCGGCATGGCCGGCTTCGTGATAAATGGCTGCCGCAAGCCCATACAGGGTGGGTACAGACAAATCACCCTGATATTTTTTATTCACCACAATCCGATGTTTATCGGCCTGCCACTCGGCATGCCAGTTACCTGCAAGGCGTTCAAATTCTACCCGAATGCCTTTTTGTTGAATCAGTTGCAAGGCCTGCGCCCCGTTTTGAAAAATCGGGTCAACGCCCAATTGCCGCAAGTAGGCTTCATCGGCGGGTAAATGCTGAATGGAGCCCAAAAGCTTGAGCGCCGCTTGTAACTCTGGCGTATTGGCCACAAGGGTTGGTGAATTCACGCGCAAGGCGCCCTGGGGCGCTGAAAGCTTTGCCAGTGGCTGTTGCTGAGGCGCTAGTATGGGCGGCAAGGCTGAATATCCGCTAGTATAGTTGGCGATCACAAGACCCTCAATAACTCATGAATGCATTAAAATTGTCATGAAAGCAGCATTTAAACCCTATTGCATACGTTTTGCCAATACGTCCTATTCACTTAAAGCCCCTGAAGTTAAAAAGTTGCTAGGATGTCAATCATTGTGAATCACCCCAAACGGCAGTGCGCCCGCCAAGTGCGATGTGGCTTTTTGTCAGCGCGCTCAGGGGCGCAGAACCTGTTTAAGCTGTTTTTGACAACAGAGCGATAAAAAAGCACGGAGGGCGGAGCCTCTTTTTGCGGACTTAAGCCTTTTTAGAAGCTTTAACGATTTTACAAGCCAAACGCATTTGCGGTTAAATAAAATCATACGCGCCAGATGGGTTTTAGAGATAGATTTTAATGGTGTGATCTTGTCCTATCTGGTGGTTTCCTTGCCTGATGAAACGGTGATTTGCCATGAGCCCTGTTGTTACCTCCTCGAGCCCGCACGATGCCATTGATTTAAACCGCCTTGCAGGTGAGCAATGGCGCAATCGCGAAGAGTACATTATGTTTCGCATTGCCAAACGCGTGGCAGAGCTGACGCCAAGTCTGACTGAAAAAGGTCGCGCTCCGCTCTTGATGAGCATGGGAGCCCCCACGGCCAAGCCGCCCAAAGCCTTGATTGCCTATACGCAAAAAATGCTAGAAGAGCCCGGGCTGGATACCTACTCGACCCCTGCCGGCGAGCTGTTTTTTCGTCAGGCTGTGGCTGAGCGTATGAAAACCCGCTTTGGCCTTACGGTAGACCCCAAAACAGAGGTTCTCTCGTTATTGGGCTCTAAAGAGGGTTTGGGTAATATGTTTCGGGCGCTCATTACGCCAAAGGTTGATCTAAAACAGCAGGATATTATTCTGACCCCAGATCCTGGCTATGCCTCCTTTAAAGAGGCCATCAGTGCTGCTGGCGGCCATAGCTACCCGATTCCCCTCACGCCAGACAATGATTATTTGCCTAATCTGGATGAGGTGATGGCTCAGCTTGAGGCTGACGGTTTTGATGCTAAGCGGGTTAAAGCCGTTATTCTTAACTATCCCAGTAATCCTATTGGTGCCACGGCACCCCGAAGCTACCTGGAGCAAGCCGTTGCGTTTGCCCGCAAGCACCAGATTTTACTGATTAGCGATTTGGCCTATGCCGATTTGAATTTTCCTGGCACGGAAAAACCCGTGAGTATTCTGGAAATTCCAGGTGCTAAAGACCTGGCTATTGAATTTCATAGCCTCAGTAAACCCTACGCCATGACCGGCTGGCGCATTGGCTTTGCGGTTGGCAACCCGTGGGCAATTAACCTTCTGGCAACGGTGAAATCGACGCTGGACAGTGGCATTTTCAAGGTGTTGCAAAAAGCCGCGGCTTTTGCCCTTACGAGCCCCGAGTGTGAGGCCTACATTTGGGAAAAAAACGCAGAATTTGCGGCCAATCAGGTTGACATGCTGGCCGGCTTCAAGGCGTTGGGCTGGCCCATTGAATCGATGAAAATTCCGCAGGCGACCTTCTACCTCTGGTTGCCCGTCCCGCCACGCTACCTCTCTGAGGCTCAGCCGGATGTTACCTTTGCGCAGCAGCTGCTAGAAGCCAGCGGCATTGTGGTGGTGCCCGGCACGGCGTTTGGGCAATACGGTGCCGGCTTTATTCGCTTGTCGCTGGTGCTGGACGAGGCGCGTCATCGTGAGGTGATTGCCCGCATGCAAGCTGATGGGTTTACGTATTTGTAACGATTTTGTGTTTTTGTTCGCGTTTGGATCATGTTGACCCCTTGAGGGGTGTTGTTATGTAACACAATACCTATTCGTTTATGTCAGTGTTTTTTTAGTGAGGATGTCATTGATGCTAAATCCTGTTGATTTTTCTTTTAATACGAGCTCCTTCACTCGGGCGGGCCGGGCGCCCCCCCCCGCCCCCCCCCCCCCCCCCCCCGCGCCCCGCGCAGCCGGCCGATGGCGGGCGGACGA
>JAYKJM010000150.1:0-4507 GCA_035285385.1 Vampirovibrionales bacterium | reverse complement strand
TCAGGTGGGGTTTGAGGCAGGGGTTCAGGTTGTGGGGTGGCCTCAGGATTTTGGTTTGCAACGGGCTCTGAATCATACCAAATATCACGTTTGGGTTGTTTTTTAGGCTGAATAAAAGCCGGCGGGTCGCTGACCTGCCAAATCTGCAGATCAGAGGACTTGCAGCCTGAAAGCATGAGTGAGGAGCACATTAAGGCCAACCCCAACGCAAACCCAGTTAGGGCAGACAAAAAAGGAGTTTGACTGCAACGAGGTTTTGAAAAACGGAGCCTGAAAAAATGAAATATGGAAAAATGCAACATGCGCACACCATCCGTATATTGTGTTTAGTTGAGGCCATTGAGGCGAGTTGAGTAGGGGGTATTTTCGAGTGGATTGAAGCGATGGCTTTGCGCTCAAGAACCATTCAGTCATTTTGTTACAATAAAAATCTCACAATAAAAACCTCACGCGGATCAGCCACTATGGCTGAGTGGCCGGTTGAAGGATATTCTTCAGGACATAGAAGGCCAACGTGGGATTTTCCCGCATGCGCCGCATGCAGTAGGCATGCCAATGCGCTCCATAGGGTACATAAACTCGAACCCGATACCCTTGTGAGCGCGTTAAACGGCGCAACTGTGGATCCACGCCAAGGAGCATCTGGAATTCGACCCGCTCTGGTGGCACCTGATACTGTTGAATGAGGCGTTGGGCTTCAAAAATGAGGCGTTCATCATGGGTTGCAATGCCCACGGTAGCCTGATGGGCAAACAAATGTTCCAGCGTTTGCAGATAGTTTCGACGAATCAGCTCGCCATCCTGATACGCCAGGGTTCTGGGTTCAAGGTAGACGCCCTTGCATAGCCTTACGTGAGCGATGCCCGCCTGGCAAAGTTGCTCGGCATCTTTTAGCGTTCTCCTTAGGCGGCTTTGAAGCACTACGCCCACGTTATGCAAGCCTTCCTGCTTTCGGGCTGAGCGATACATATCCAGCGTGGCCTGTGTGCAGGGCGAATCTTCCATATCAATGCGCACAAACTGACCCACGTTATTGGCCAGGTGTAGCAACTTGATGAGCCGGCCATAACAAGCATTGGCGGAGAGTTTTAAGCCAAGCTGGCTCAGTTTAATAGAAATATTGGCCTCAACCTTTGCCCACTCAATTGCTTTTAACAGACCCTCGTATTCTGCTAAGGCCGCATCGGCTTCATCAGGCCAGCGTACAAACTCCCCCAGGTGGTCTAAAGTCGCCACAAAGCCCTGCTCCATCAGCCCACGCACACAATGGATAGCCTCTTCGGCATCTTCACCCGCCAGGTAGGGGGAGGCAAAACGACGGACCAAAACTTTGGGAAAAAATGGTAAACTGTTTGCCAGAATGGTATTAAACCAAGTGTGCATTGTAAGATTATAGCCTCTGAATATCTGTTTTACATCTTTTTCACCAAAAATAAACTGTCATTAAACCCACCCTTAATAAACGGATGCCCCAATCCAGGCTATTTCAATCCTATGAACCAAAGCAGACACGCCAGATTATTCCTTAGGATTATCCTCTGAAGCCATTATGTGATGTTGTTCATGTGGATAGTATGCTTGATAGTAGTTTTGTTAAATTCCCTTGCGTAAATGGATGAATACGATGATGCCCGCCACGCCCTCTATGACGACAACACCCGATGCTGAAGCCAGCCGAATGATGGATAACATCCGCGCACATTATGAGCAACTTCCCGCTAAATTAGCCGCCATTCGAGCTAAGTTGGGGCGTCCACTCACCAATGCCGAGAAAATTTTATTCAGCCATTTTGCTACCAATCAGGCAGAACAGGTTTTGCCCGTGACCCGTGGGGTGGATTCCCTTGTGTTGCAGCCTGATAGAGTGGCCATGCAGGATGCAACGGCGCAAATGGCTATTTTGCAGTTTATTCAGTCTGGCCGCAAAACAGTGGCCGTGCCATCCACTGTTCATTGTGATCACCTGATACGGGCTCAGAGCGGGGCGGCAGAAGACACCGAGCGCGCCATTAACGAGAATCGGGAAGTCTATGAGTTTTTAAGAACCGCGGCCGCTCGCTACGGGATGGGATTCTGGAAGCCAGGCAGCGGCATTATTCATCAGGTGGTGCTTGAAAAATATGCGTTTCCGGGCGGCTTGATGATTGGCACCGACAGCCATACCCCCAACGCGGGGGGGCTTGGCATGGCTGCCTGTGGGGTTGGTGGCGCGGATGCTGCCGAGGTGATGTCTGGACTTCAGTGGACGGTGCGGGCACCTAAACTGGTCGGTGTGCATCTTAAGGGCTCGCTGAAGGGCTGGGCATCACCTAAAGACGTCATTTTGTGGCTGTGCGGAAAGCTCACTACCAAGGGCGGCACGAATAAAATTATTGAATATTTTGGCGCCGGTGCTGAAAGTATAAGCTGTACCGGTAAAGCCACAATTACCAATATGGGGGCTGAGTTGGGAGCAACCACCAGTGTTTTTGCCTTTGATGCCACCATGGCCGCTTATCTAAGAGCCACAGAGCGGGGCGAAATTGCCGATTTAGCCGAAAAATATGCAGAGCACCTCAGGCCTGATCCAGAAGTGCTTGCCGCGCCCGAAAACTTCTACGACGAAGTCGTTGAGCTTGACCTCGACACGTTGGCGCCGTATATTGTTGGCCCTCACTCGCCCGATCGTGCCCGTCCCTTGGCTGCACTGGCTAAAGAGGTTGAAGACAACCAGTGGCCAACCACCTTGAGTGCCGCCCTGATTGGCAGTTGCACCAACTCCTCATACGAGGATATTGAGCGCGTCGCCAATATTGCCCGTCAAGCAAACGCCAAGGGGCTAACGCTCAAGACGCCCCTTCTGATTACCCCAGGCTCGGATCAAGTGTATCAGACCATGAAGCGTGATGGGCAATTACAATTGCTTGAAAACTGGGGTGCCACGGTGCTCTCCAATGCCTGCGGACCTTGCATTGGCAACTGGGATCGCGGCGATATCCAACCCGGTCAAAGCAATGCCATTGTCACCTCGTTTAACCGAAACTTCCCCAAGCGCAATGATGGCAACCCTGATACGCTGGCTTTCATTGCCAGCCCGGATGTGGTCATCGCTCTGGCCTTATCCGGCGATCTCATGCGGGATCCGACCACACAGCCCATTGGCGAGACGCTGTTAGAGGCCCCTTCAGCGCCTGCTTTACCGCCCAAAGGATTCTCGATCTCCTGGCAAGGGTATATCCCCCCTTTAACCAGCGAATCTGAGCGTGAGCACGTGTCAGTCTCGGTTTCAGCAGAGAGTAAACGTCTTGAGCTTTTAGCTCCATTTGCACCGTGGAATGGCGAAGATTATATTAATTTGCCGGTGTTGGTGAAGACCCAAGGCCAAACCACCACAGATCACATTTCGCCTGCTGGTAAAGACTGGCTGCCGCTGCGTGGTCATCTCAACGGCATTAGCCATAACATGCTCCTTGCAGCCATCGATGCTGATACCGGCAAGCCTGGTGACCCTGTTACGATGCCCGTCTGTGGTGTGACACGTCCGGTCTCGCCCTGGGCGTTGAAGGCCAAAGAATATGCACAATCTTACGGGGGGTGTGTGATTGTGGGTGATGAAAACTACGGCGAGGGCAGCAGCCGAGAGCACGCCGCCATGTCACCCCGTTTGCTTGGCGTCAAGGCCGTCATTACTCGAAGCTTTGCTAGAATTCACGAAACTAACCTTAAAAAGCAGGGCATTTTACCTCTGACCTTCCAGCAGGCCAGCGACTACGATAAAATTCGAAAAGGCGACTTAATCAGTCTTCGGGATTTAAAATTCTTGGCGCCTGGCTCTCCTGTTCGTCTTGAAGTGACTCCTGCTGGCGGCAGCGGCGGCGAGCCCATTGTGCTCAGTTTAAATCATTCATTAAACGCTGAGCAAATTGAATGGTTTAAAGCCGGCACAGCCCTCAATTATGCCGCTAAATCCTCATAAAAAGCCTTCTGCCCTTATTGAAACCCCCACGATTTATATCCCCTCACCTCAGGATGTGGGTAACGTGCCGTGGCTCTACAATACATTAAGCCCAAGTAGAGGTTTGTTGCGATGCCATGGTTTCTTTGTTGCCCATAACGGGAAGTTTTATACTCAATGGTCGTTTTGGCTGAATTAGGTACAAACCAGACTTGGTTTCTGCCTGTGTTGGCTGGCCTACTGCTTATGGGTAGCCTTGCTGGCCTGATTTGGTTTGCCCGGCAGTGTGATATCAAATCTTTACCAGAACTTTTGACGGTAAAGGCGCGCCCAAGTCGCTCAAAATTTTTAAGGCTTGCCAGCAAATCCAGCCGTGATAGGGGCTTGGCCGATAGGATAAAAATCTTTGAGCAGCTTGTGCAATGTTGCCCTGATGGCTGGCTTGGCTGGTTTAAACTTGCTCGGCTTTATCGTCACAATGGGCAAGTTGAGCAGAGTCTGGATGCGCTCAATCAGGTGAGTCGCTGTCAGCCGGGTTTTACGCTTGCCTATTTTGAACGCGCCAGGCTCTAT
>JAYKJM010000149.1:0-2922 GCA_035285385.1 Vampirovibrionales bacterium | reverse complement strand
CAGTCGTCAAAAGCGTATCGTGTGCGGTTCAATACACTAACCAATTATTATAAGCGGCCTGAAACCAGAATGATGCTACTGCGTAACGCGTCACAGATAATATTGTAACAAATGGCACTGACATCTCGGTCACTATTTTTGGAACCAGCAGGCACAATTTGGTGCTAAGATTTTAAAAAACTTTTGCAAGTTAAGTATTTATGGCTTGTGCTTAATTTTTTACTAAACTTACTTATAAATTTAATATTGACTTTTTAGTAATAAACAAGCTAAACTAGCATTAACACAAAACATGCGTTTTTTTTGTACTTGTTTTACGTTTTTTCGCAGAGCGCGTGACTGGCATGACGTTCTAGTCAAAATGTGAATGATGTACCTCTGCTGTGTTTAAGCTTTCAGTTTTAGCCCTTAGAAAGGAGTATCCGCCAAATGCAAGCCAGCATTACAGATGTTAGTCGATTACAGCAATTGCTGGATGAAGTTGAAGCAGAGCTCAGCACGTTGACACCCAAAATTGAGGCTCTGGAAGCACAACTCACCGAATTGCAAGCTTTGCGGGCGACCCGCCAGCGATTGTTAACGTTAAAGTTATCCCTTTCGCCATTGTTGGCTCGCGATGCCTCCGCTGGATTGGATGTTGTCGCAAATGGCTTTGGTGTATCCTCGCCAGCAATGCCCTTGGTGATTCCAGCTGCCCTGTCTGTTGGCGGGTTGGCGAGCCGCCCAGGTACGTTTTTACCAGATGAGGCCATGGCGCGGGTGACAGAAATCTTGAAGCGGCCAGGGTCGCTTAATTATGAACTTTATCGAGCCATTGTGCTTGCCGGTGGCAGGGCTTCTACCGAGCAGATTCGGCAATATCTCATAGAGCATAACATTGCCCGCCCCCATCAGGGTGACGCTTTTGTGGACGTGTCGCTCAGTGATATTTCCTCCCGTGTTAATTATTTGGTTCGAAAAGGTGCCGTTCAAAGTGTTGGCAACGGGGTGTTTCAAACGGTTTTTGGCTGGGTCTGAGGATGCCGTCTTTGCAACAAACACCATCGCTTACGTAGGCTTAGGCTAAAATAAACGTGTGATACCTTTTAAACTTGACGCTAATTACGCCCCTGCCGGGGATCAACCTCAAGCCATTGAGGCATTAGTCGCGGGGCTCAATGATGGATTGCCTGCTCAGACGCTTCTGGGTGTGACCGGCTCGGGCAAGACGTTTACCATTGCCAATGTGATTGAAAAAACACAGCGCCCAACGCTGGTATTGGCGCACAATAAAACTCTGGCAGCCCAACTGTACAATGAATTTTTGGGATTTTTCCCAAGCAATGGGGTGCATTATTTTATCAGCTACTACGATTATTATCAGCCCGAAGCCTATATTCCAAGCTCTGATACCTATATTGAAAAAACGGCCAGCATTAACGATGAAATCGATCGTTTGCGACATGCCGCCACACGTGCCTTGTTTGAGCGGCGCGATGTTATTGTGATTTCAAGCGTCAGCTGCCTCTATGGTCTCGGCTTACCAGAAAATTACATGAATGCGGCCATCCGACTGGCGGTGGGGGATATTTTCCCCAGAAAGCAGCTGCTCAAGCAGTTGGTGACCAATCAATACATGCGCGTTAATTTAGAGCTTTCGCGCACACAGTTTCGAGTACGGGGAGATATTGTTGAAATATGGCCTGCCGATGAAGAGCGCCTCTTGCGCATCGTCTACTTTGACGATGACATTGAGCGTCTCGAACTTCTGGATCCGGTTTCTGGGGAGATTCAAGAGCGTCATGAAACCTACGCCGTGTTCCCTGCCGTTCACTATGTCACCGATAAATCCCTTGTCGAAAGTGCCTGTGAGCAAATTCAGGCTGAGTTGAAAGAGCGCTTAACCCAACTAAAATCGGTGGGTAAGTTTGTTGAAGCCCAACGCTTGGAGTTTCGTACGCACCGGGATCTCGATATGATCCGTGAGGTGGGCTACTGCACCGGCATTGAGAATTATAGCCGAATTTTTGAGAATCGCCCGCCTGGCAGTCCGCCCAAAACCCTGCTGGATTATTTCCCGAAAGATTTTTTGCTCGTTGTCGATGAGAGCCACGTCACCATGCCACAAACCCGCGGTATGTATCACGGCGATCGATCCCGCAAGGACACCCTGATTGAATATGGTTTTCGGCTGCCCTGTGCCCGTGATAACCGTCCGCTGAACTTTGATGAATTTTTGGCGCGTGTTGGTCAGCGTATTTTTGTGTCGGCCACGCCTTCTGATTACGAGCTTTCAGAAAGTACGGATGAGACAACCGCGCAGGTTCATATCATTGAGCAAATTATTCGACCAACAGGCCTTCTGGATCCAGATATTACGATTTTGCCGACTGAAAATCAGGTGGAAGTCTTGCTTGAGGCTATTTTGGAGCGCCTGGCCAATCGTGAGCGCGTGCTGATTACCACCTTAACAAAGCGCATGTCGGAAGATCTCAGCGAGTTTTTGCAATCCAGAGATATTCGGGTGCGTTACTTACACAGTGATATCAAGTCGCTGGAGCGCGTGGAAATACTCAGAGACTTGCGGCTAGGGACGTTTGATGTTCTTGTGGGGGTTAATCTTTTGCGTGAAGGCCTTGACCTGCCGGAAGTGTCGCTTGTGGTCATTATGGATGCTGATAAGGAAGGGTTTCTGCGCAGCGAATCCAGCTTGATACAAACCATTGGTCGTGCGGCTCGAAATGAGGCGGGTCATGTGCTACTTTTTGCGGACAAAATAACCGACAGCATGGAGAAAGCCATCTCAGAAACCCGCCGTCGCCGTGAAAAACAAATGGTGTTTAATAGCCAGCATGGTATAACGCCCAAAACCATCTTAAAGCCTCTGAGCAACGGTCTGCTTGATCTCTTGGGACACGACCCCAAAGAGGGCAAGAAGATAAC
>JAYKJM010000148.1:0-4291 GCA_035285385.1 Vampirovibrionales bacterium | reverse complement strand
GGACCGACAGGATTTATGGCAACTCAGTGTTTTTCAGGTTCAAACCCTGTCTGAAAGACACCTGAGCCCTTCAAAAAATTCGGACCGACAGGATTTATGGCAACTCAGTGTTTTTCAGGTTCAAACCCTGTCTGAAAGACACCTGAGCCCTTCAAAAAATTCGGACCGACAGGATTTGAACCTGCGACTCAGTCCCATAAAATGGCAAGCATTTTATGGGAACCCTCCTGCTCTTTTTAAAGCGACGGCCTACCGGCAAGCCGAGCCGTCGCACCGTGATAGGGGTCGCGTATCCCAGAGGCCTCAAATCTCCAAAAATCAACACCGCCCAAGTGAAAGACGGTGTTAATTTTCGGACCGACAGGATTTGAACCTGCGACCCCTACCACCCCAAGGTAGTGCGCTACCAAGCTGCGCTACGGTCCGAAAAAACAACACCTTGCTATTGTGACGCATCCAAGGACGGGTTTCAATCCACCCCCCTCCCACAAGCGCTTAACAATTGCAACATTGTGGGGGCGCCTTACACGTTAAATCGAAAATGCACCACATCCCCATCCGCCATGGCATAGTCTTTTCCCTCCAGGCGCATTAATCCTTTGGCCTTGGCACCCGCTTCGCCACCACAGGCCACGTAATCATCATAGCCAATCACTTCGGCGCGAATAAAGCCTTTTTCAAAATCACCATGGATAATGCCCGCACATTGCGGCGCCCGGTAACCTTTAGGAAACGGCCACGCACGCACCTCCATTTTGCCGGCCGTAAAGTAGGTTGCCAGCCCCAGCCTGTCAAACGTGGCACGAATCAAACGATCCACCCCGCTGGTGTCCACCCCCAAGCCCTTCAGGTACTCGGCTTTTTCCGCCGCATCATCTAGGCTGTTCAATTCGGCTTCAATTTGAGCCGAAATCGCAATCACGGGGGCTCCTTGCGCGTCGGCAAACTGTTGTAAAGCCTGAAAATATTTATTTTGGTGAGGGGTTGCCAAGTCTGCTTCTGAAACATTGGCGGCATACACCACGGGCTTTACACACAACAATTGCGATTGTTTGAGCAAGCTCTGCTCTTGAGGCGAATAATCACCCGAAAGATGAACCCATTGACCCGCATCAATCACCGGCTGGATTTTTTCAAATAAGGCCAACCACATGAGGGCGTCTTTATCGTGCGATTTTTTGGCCTTGTTCAAGCGCTCAATCCGTTTTTCCAAAGAGCCCATATCGGCCAAACAGAGCTCTAACATGATGGTCTCAACGTCACGCACCGGGTCCACGCCGCCATCCACATGCGTGATGTTGTCATCTTCAAAACAACGCACCACGTGCACGATGACATCAACTTCGCGAATGTTGGCTAAAAACTGATTTCCAAGGCCTTCGCCCTTACTGGCACCTCTGACAAGACCTGCAATATCCACAAATTCGAAGGCGGCGGGTACTGTTTTGTCAGTCTGCACCATCTTTTGTAGCACGTCTATGCGCGGATCGGGCAACCAGACAATGCCCTTATTTGGCTCAATGGTACAAAACGGATAATTAGCACTTTCTGCCGCATACGTGGCGGTTAAAGCATTAAACAGGGTACTTTTGCCCACATTGGGCAATCCGACAATTCCGGCGCGAAGCATATACAAGCCGATCAAACACGAAGAGGAGGCCAATAACTGCTCTAGCGTCTCACAAACCCGAACGGCCGTCTCTTTCTGCGGAGATTTTTGAACAGACGTTTTGAACAAAAATCTTGCAAAAAACCTTTTTAAATCACAGCCAGTTTAAGCCAAAGAAGTCACTGAAAGGTCTATACTTTACAGATGCTTTATAGATTCACAGCCTTATGCATGTTGAACAGAGGCATATAAAGCGATAGGGCTACCCACAACAAAACCCCCCCTAAAACGATGATCATGATCGGCTCAATAAGCGTGGTCATCAATTCCACCGTTTTATCCGTCTCTTCATCCAGATAGTCGGAAGCCTTCGCCATCATTTTTTCAAGGCCACCACTTTCTTCACCAACCGCAATCATGCGCACCACCATGGTTGGAAATAATTTCGTTTGTTCCATCGGCTTTGAAAGACTGGT
Source organism: Vampirovibrionales bacterium (assembly GCA_035285385.1). Classification (GTDB taxonomy): domain Bacteria; phylum Cyanobacteriota; class Vampirovibrionia; order Vampirovibrionales; family JAJTHC01; genus JAYKJM01. Next base: position 2,206 of record JAYKJM010000148.1, on the reverse strand, counting down.
GCCTGCATAAAGACTTTCCATCGCCTTATCAAGGCCATGACGCAAGACACAGTTATCTACCGTACTTGCGGCGACAGAGACAGACTCCGTCAGAGAAATCCCAGCCCCAACCAAGGTGGCCATTGTGCGCACCAGTCGACTCACATAGATTTTACGAAGCAAGTCACCAAAGAGTGGCAAGGTCAGTACCCACTGATCGACCAACAAGCGACCCGGCCCTTTACGAAGCGCGTTAAACCAGAAACTCCCCCCTATCATCGAAGCGATCATCAACCACCAGTAATGGACAAACAAATTACTGGTGTAAATGAGCACAATAGTAGGCAAAGGCAAATCCATTCTGGCAAACAGAACAACAAACTTTGGGACAATAACAGTCATAATAATGACGATAGCCAGAATAATTACTACAATAGTAAAAATTGGGTACACCATAGCGCCGGAGATTTTTTTCTGCAGCTTAAAATTTTTCTCTAACAAAATTGACAGTCGCAAACAAATTTCGTCGAGGTTACCACTGACTTCCCCGGCTTTAATGAGATTTCGGTAAACAGGCGGAAAATCTCCAGGATAGTGACCAAGGGCACTACTAAAAGAATCGCCGGCAATAACCAATGTACGAAGCTCTCTAAAAATTTCTTTGATATGAGGCTTTAAAGCCTGTTTTTCAAGCAAATACAAGGTTTCAACTAATGGAACGCCAGCATCCAAAAGGGTATAGAGCTGTTGGGTGATGATAACCAAATCAGCCAGCGCAATCTTAGGTTTAATAAAGGGAAATGCCCACAAAATGTCACGCATCCATGGACGAGCATCACCAGAGGAGGCATTGATCCTGCTTTTGGACTCTTGAATGCGAATAGGAATGGCGCCACTGTCACGCAGCTTTTTCTTGGCCTCAAAGATGGAGGCCGCCTCCATAACCCCCTCCAACGTTTTACTGGTGGCAGGATCCAGCACTTGATATGCAAACATCACCATGATGGCAGCCCTTTGATCTGACTTTAAAACCATTCAAACTCATAAAAAAATTATTTCTCGGCCTATAGTTATATAGATAAATCCATCCCCAGCACGCGGGTGACCTCCTCCAAGCTGGTAATACCCGAAAGAATTTTTTCCTTGCCATCCATGCACAGGGTCTTCATCCCCTGATGAATAGCTTCATCTTGAATCGCAAGAGCCGAGGCGTTGCGATCAATTAAATCTATCACCTCGCGCGTCATGCTCATGAGCTCATAGAGACCGACCCGACCAGCATAGCCACTGTGATCACAATTTTCACAGCCTTCGCCTTTGTAGAAAACCAATTCCGAGCCGGCAAAGTTTTTAGGTAGCGCTCCAAAAATAGCCAATTCCTGCTCATCTGGCGTGTAGGCTACGCGACAATGCGAGCACAGTGTTCGAACCAGCCGCTGCGCCACGATACCAATTACGGAGGAGGTAATCAGATAACTGGGCGCCCCCATTTCCAAAAGCCTGGCAATGGTTTTGGCCGCATTATTAGTATGAATGGTACTAAAGACCAAATGGCCTGTCAGAGCAGCATGAATTGCAGCTTCCAGCGTCTCTTGATCGCGAATCTCCCCAACCAGAATGACATCAGGATCCTGACGCAATAAAGACCGAAGGCAAGAGGCAAACGTCAAGCCGGCTTTTGGAGAGACCTGGGTCTGGTTAATCCCAGCCAGCGGGTATTCTACCGGATCTTCAATCGTGCTGATGTTGCGTTCTGAGGTATTAATTTCACGCAAACAACTGTACAAAGTGGTTGTTTTCCCCGAGCCAGTAGGGCCTGTCACCAAAACAATACCGTTGGGGGCATGAATCATTTTTTGAATGCTTGGCAAAGCAAATTCAGGCAACCCCAATTTGACCAGGCCACCCGAGATGGCATTAGGTTTTTGAATCCGAATGACGACTTTTTCGCCGTGCATTACCGTCATGCTACTGACCCGCATGTCAACTTCCTGAACGCCCACCTTGATTTTCATCCGCCCATCCTGAGGACGACGGCGCTCTGCAATATCCATGCCGCTTGCCACTTTAATTCTGGAGACCAAAGGCGCCGAGAGCTTCTTGGGAAAACTTTCCTTTTCGTGCAAGATGCCATTGATTCGAAAACGTACCAGCAAACGTTGCTGCTGTGGCTCAATATGGACATCTGAGGCATTGGCATCAATGGCTCTAATTAATAACGAGTTGA
>JAYKJM010000147.1:0-8393 GCA_035285385.1 Vampirovibrionales bacterium | reverse complement strand
AATCTTTGGCCGAAAACATTCGCAAAGCCATTATGGCACTAAAATTTAAAGAGCAGCCCAGTTTGGTCGTTACGGCCAGCTTTGGCGTGGCTACCGTTCATTTTAATAGCCCTAAGGCCCGAAATATTCATCAATTTGATGACTTTGTCAAACTGGCTGATGATGAATTGTACAAAGCCAAACTTGGTGGCCGAAATACCGTGAGCGCGACGGTGATTCAACAATGATAGCCTAGTTGTCGGATGCTGGCCAAAATGCTCTTTTATTGAGGTGATAGGTCACTTACACCAGTCTGGCTGTTTCCAGTATGGCTTGGGTTTGTATCTGACGATAATCGAGTAAACGCTTTAGAAGCTCTTTATCTGATAGTGCAAGTATACTTACCGCCAGTAATGCCGCGTTTTTTGCCCCAGCTTCTCCAATGGCAAGCGTGGCAACCGGTACCCCAGCCGGCATTTGAACAATGGAAAGTAATGAATCTATCCCATTGAGAATTTTGCTTTGTATGGGCACCCCAAGCACCGGAATATGCGTGTGGGCGGCCAGCATGCCTGGCAGGTGCGCGGCGCCGCCAGCCCCTGCGATGATGACTTCAATGCCCTCGTGATAGGCAGATTTGGCGGTTTCAGTTAGTTTATCGGGTGTTCGGTGGGCTGAAACCACTTCAGCGCGAACTGCAATGTGAAACGTCTGTAAAACGTTGACGCAATGTTGCATCGTCGGCCAATCACTGGTGCTACCCATCAAGATGAGGACCTTGGCGGATTGATTTTGAGATTGACTTTGAGGTGAGCTCAGTGGTGGGGTTAAATCATGATTCATGGCGATAGTATGCCTAAACGATAGCGAATATGGAGGGGGATGGTGTCATTTTTTGATTGAACGATTTTAAGCATAGTATTTTATAAATAAACAGACGGGCTAGGATCTGCTTAGGCGTGTTTTCTCCCACTGCCATGCCGTGGTGATGATCTCATCAAGGCTTGAATATTCTGGCTGCCACCCCAGGGTTTGCGTTAATTTTTCTGCGCTAGCAACCAAAACGGATGGATCTCCTGGGCGCCTTTGCCCGGCTAAAATCGGGATGGGTAGGTTTGTAATTCGCTCACAGGCTGTAATAATGTCTTTGACAGAATAACCGCTACCATGGCCTATGTTAAACGCATTTGAGGCGCCACCTGCAAGCAGATACTCCAGTCCCATGGTGTGCGCTTTGGCAATATCAAGAACATGAATGTAATCGCGAATACAGGTGCCATCTGGGGTGGGATAATCTGTGCCTAAAATTGTTAAGGGCTTTACAGATTCTAGCCTGTTGGCCTGCTGAAGTGTCGCCTGAAGGGCTAAGGGGATTAAATGCGTTTCAGGATCATGCCATTCCCCGATAGTGCCATCAGGATGGGCACCGGCGGCGTTAAAATATCGGAAAATGACAGAGCGAAGACCATAGGCTCGCTCGAAATCTCGAATCATCCACTCTGCAGAAAGTTTTGTGGCACCGTATGGGTTAATCGGGTTTTGGGGTGAGGTTTCCTGAATGGGCAATTGCGCTGCACTCCCATAGGTAGCGCACGTGGATGAAAATATGAGCTGGTTCACATTGGCCCGCCGCATGGCCTTTAACAGATTGAGGGTGCCTGTCACGTTGTTTTGGTAATATTTTTCGGGCTCATACACCGATTCTCCCACGTAGGCAAAGGCTGCAAAATGAATAACAGCCGTGACACCCCCATCTCGTAAAAGCTGCGTGACAAAATCGACATCGTGCACAGAGCCCTCAACGAGAGGATAGCCTTGCAGCAATTCAACATGACCGTTGCTGAGATCATCGAGTACAATGACGTGATGCCGCCCCTGTTGCCGCATGAGTTTGAGGCAATGGCTGCCAATATAACCTGCACCGCCAGTGATTAAGATTGCCATAAGACAAAAAATGAAGCCGTTGGAGTTACTTTAGAAGGCTGCTTAGAAAGTTGCCTGAATAAGAGCATTATGACACCATAATTTCTATGAACGTACATTCTCCCCATCAATCTCCCCTGATTGCCCCATCCATTTTGTCAGCAGATTTTGCCCGATTGGGCGAGGAGCTTAAAGCTATTACAGCGGCCGGTGCTGACTGGATTCACGTTGATGTGATGGATGGCGTGTTTGTGCCAAATCTGACATTTGGCCCACCTGTGCTGCAAAAACTTCGCCAATACAGCAGCCTGCCTTTTGATGTCCATTTGATGATTACAGAGCCCGATCGCCACTTAAAAGCGTTTCGAGACGCAGGTGCAGACTGGATTACCGTCCACGCGGAAGCTTGTACGCACTTGCATCGAACCTTACAGACCATTCGAGCCTTGGGCGCTAAGGCGGGGGTGTCGTTGAATCCGGCGACGGATGAGTCACCACTGAAATACGTCCTTGATGATCTGGATCTGATTTTAATTATGTCCGTCAATCCAGGCTTTGGCGGGCAGTCATTCATTCCAGCCACATTCGAGAAACTCCGTCGCGTGCGAGAAATGGTAGGCAATCGTGCCATTGAAATTTCTGTCGATGGCGGCGTGAGTCCCAAAAACTCAAAGCAATTAAGCCAGGCGGGTGCATCGGTCTTGGTGGCAGGCTCGGCTATTTTTAATCAGCCTGATTGGGTCAAGGCTATTGTCGCCCTTCGTGCTGGGGAATAAAAAATCATAAATTTTATTCGCTATGCGAATTAAAAATGACGTGCATAATAGATTACATCGTCTCGTTGGTATGACTGGTCAGTATTGACCCGATACCCAAATGCGAGCGAGAACCCTTTAAGCAAAGGGGATATTCATCCCTTGAAGCCACTGATGGGTATTCTGCCAAAGCTTTTCAACGCTTTTGCAGAGCGCAGACGGTACACTCGCTATGGCAGCCCATCCCATTTGCAGGGCTTGAAAGCAATCTCGCGCCAGTTTTAGCGCAGGGTGTCGAGTGACTTGCCAGAAGCCTCGGACATTGGTGATCCGACTTTTAAACGTGTCACCCGACTTCCAGAGTTCTTTTGCAATCGACATGCGTGGGTATTTGGCCGAGCTGGTCACAAAGCGCCATGCCAATTGAACGGGCTGGCACAGGGAATGAACCCCTGATGAAGAATTTAAAACCATAGAGAAGCACCCCACAGGTATAAAAACCAGTCCCTAAATTTTTGTGCGTATTGTGTCAGTTTGGAGATTTGATTAAATGCCCATCATCAATGAGACGTTGGCATGCCTTGCCACGCGGATAATCGAGACGTTCAATACTTGGCAGCAACAACGAAGTGGTCTTTTACATATCTGGCAACAATGCTGGGATGCTTACCTGTGTCATGAAGACGGGATTTCTGACCGGCTGAATCAACGCTCAAGGCTTGTTCGGCCTGTTTTGTTTGAGTGCGTTGAGGCCATTCATGCCCACATTATGACCAGTTTATTTCCGGCCAATGAACCCTTTTTTAGTGTCAACTCTAAAACCAGCCCCACCAACGCAAGCAATGTTTCTGTTGCGGCTGACGGTCAAGATCCGGCCAAAACTATCGAGCAGCTGATGCGCTCGCAGCTTGATGCCATGGCGTTTCGCGAACAGTTTGCCCTGTTTTTAAAACAAGCCATTGTCACTGGCAATTCTATTGCGGCAATACCGTGGGTTCACGAGACTCAGACTGTGCGGCAACGAGAAGCCATTCATGTGCTTGGGGTGCCTGTGAGCGAACACGTCATTGAGGTTGAAAAAACAATTCGCCAAGGTGCCGGCTTTGACGTGCTGGATATGGCCGATGTGGTCAGTGACCCAAACACGGCTCAATTTGGTGACGGCTGGATCATTCGACGAACCAGACGACGTTTGAGCGATTTACAAGTCAGTGGCCTTTATGAGCATCTCGATGGTGTTGAAAATTGGGTCTCAAGCCAGAGCAGTAAAAAATCCAGCAAGTTGCTGGGACAAATGCCGGTATCTGAATCACCAATGCTGACGGTTTTAGAGTGCTGGGGCGATTTTGATCATGATGGGAAGCACTATTCAAATCATGTGTGTACGGTGATTGTCTCCCCTTCAGAATCCACAGGGGGTAAGACCCTAGGCCGTGTGATTCGCTTGGAACCAAACCCCTATTACCATGGCCGAAAGCCTTTTATATTTAGTAGTTTTATTCCAGTACCAAACGAAATTTACGGCCTGAGCCCGATTGAAAAATGTCTTGGCCTGCAGCAGGCTATTAATACCCTGACCAATCAAAAACTGGATGTGATTAACATTTCAATCAATAATCCGTTTACGTATCTTATTAACGATGACGTGTTTGACCCTGATACGGTTGTCACGTCGCCTGGGGCGTTGATTCCTGTAAAAAGTCACGAGACGCTTAGGCCGATTCAATATTTAAATAACTACACGGTCGCATTTCAGGAAATTGCCGATTTAAAGCAGGAGGTGGAGGAATCCACCGGTGCGTTTAAATTGCTCAAGGGAGGCTCGCAGGCCGCTGAAATGCTCGCCTCTCGCACCGCCACTGAAGTAACCGCCATGGTGGAGGGTGGTGCTCAAAAACTGACGAGTATCTTGGCTCATTTTGAAAATCGAGTGTTACAACCGTATCTGGATTTAGTGCTTGCTTTAATGCGGCAATTTGCCTCGATTGATTTGCCTGACATGCAAGCCTTGTCTGCAGAATGTTGTTTTGAGATCACGGGACGTTCCGCAGCGATTAGCAAACAGCAAGAATTAGAGGGGTTACTGAGTTTTTTGAAACTTGTCCAGCAGGATGCCGATATTCGCAAAAACGTGAACGTTAACCAGCTCTATCGACGAATTTATCGTCGCTTGGGGCTGAGTGATGAATCCGGGGTGTTTGAAGTGATTGATAACCCCTCGGGCGATGCGACCTTGTGAGGCCTTGCTGCGCTTTTGAGCAGAGGAAAAACAGAGATTTATCCACAAACTATACCCTTTTGGCTAAAAACCGATTTACACCCGTTTTATTCAAACGTTATTGAGGAGACCACCATGAGCAACCCAACCCCTGACAACCTAAAAAATCAAGATATTCAGGCCATGCGAGAGGCGTTTAATGCAGACCCTGTGGGCTTTATTAAGGGCATTATTGCGCAGGAAGCCGAAGGCCATTTGGCTAAATTGAGCGAAACGTTGAGTGAATCTGCCCAGATTCAGCAGACGGTATTGGCGTTGCGTAAACACAACGCCGAATTTGCCCAGTTTGAGCCATATATTTTACAAGAGGTCGCCCATCTGGTTCAAAATGACCCCGATGGCGTTCTGGAACCATGGCCGGTGTTGTTTGACAAGGCCATGGCAAACTTTAAGGCAAATTTCCAGAAAATTATGGCTGAAAAAGCGCCCGAGGCTTCCAAAAGCCAACAAGCTGGCTTACAAATGGAGCCGGCAGGAAACCGAGATGGTGCAAGCCGCCCGCAGCATTTTACACGCAATCAGATTGCGCAGATGAGCCTAGACGAGTACTTGCGTAATGAGCCCGCCATTGGTGAGGCGCTCAAAGCCGGGCGCATTGCGTAATGGCGCTATCTAAATCAGCGGGCGCATTGCGTAACGGCGCTATCTGAATCAGCGGGCGCATTACGCGCTAGCTTGAATGGATGCGTTTGCAATGATGTCGATGTCTTAATTTTATCCCCCCCTAACCCGAGTGAGAAAGAGGAGACCCCCCACTATGCCCTTAGCAAACTTTATGCCAGAAATCTGGAGTAAATCGTTGTTGAAAGTATTTGATAAAGCCGTCGTGATGGCCAAGCTGGTTAATCGTGATTTTGAAGGCGATATTCAGGCTGCAGGTGACGTTGTTCACGTGAGAACCTTTGGTAACATTACCATTCAAGATTACACCCGAGACAGCATCATTAACTTTCAGACCCTTACCGATCCGATGCAGGACTTGATTATCAATCAGCAAAAATATTTTGCATTCAAGGTGGATGATCTCGACAAGGCACAGTCAGACCTGAATATTATTGAAGGGTATGCAGGTCGTGCGGCCATGGCGATTCGAGACGTCATTGACACACACTTGCTTAGCCACACCGCAAACGTTGATGCGGCCAATATCATGGGTACTAACGCCAGCCCAATTAGCCTCAATAAAACCAACATTTACAGCTACATTACCGAGCTAGGCGAGCGCCTCGATGAGGCCAATATTCCGGCTGAAAACCGGAATCTGGTGATTCCCCCAAAAGTGAAAACCCTGTTGCTTCAGGCGGCGGAGTTTACGCGATCAAGCACCCTGGGAGATGACGTTGTCCAAAATGGTTATATTGGCAATGTGGCCGGATTTGCTGTCCACGTCACGACCAACATGACTCCTAATGCCAATGTGCTGGATATTCTGGCATTTACACCGGATATGATTAGCTTTGCCAGTCAGGTGAATCAGGTGGAGACCGTGCGACCTTACAATATGTTTGCTCATGCGGTCAAAGGGCTCTATCTCTATGGCAGCAAGACGTTTTTCCCCAAGGCGGGTGCTGTTCTTAAAGTGGATAATACCAGTCTGTAATTTTTAGAGGGACAAACAACAGAGTCAGAGTGGCTCTAATCCCTCTGAATGCAATTTTTCTATCCCGTTCCTATCCAACCGATGGCAGCCCGCACGGTGTTGATTTTTAATAAATCGACGAGCGATGTCGGGCTGTCTTTTTTTATCAGGACGATTTTTTGTATCGTTCAGCCCCAATGCCAATCATGGGGCGAATTGAAATAAGACAGGAGATTATTCAAGATGAGCACCCTACTTGAGACCGTTAATGCGGTATTAACCCGCACGGGTCAGGAAACTGTTTCGTCGTTGGCCAATGCTGAGGCGCCAATAAAGCAAGCCATCACTGCCATTAACGATACCCTTCAGGATATGTGCCTTCGATTGCGCTTGCCGAGGCAATTATTAAGCGGCAGCGTGGCTATTGCCGAGGGTGCAAGCAGCATTCTAATGCCTGTGCCTGTGGATCGATTGCAGCCTGGCAGTGTTTGGGTTGATGGAAGCCCTGGGGGTAACAAGGAATCGTTTGCGTTCACCAACGTTGTTCGATTTAACAGCTTTCTGCCGGCTAGTGGATGCCCTAATGTGGGGCTGATTCAGGGGCAGACCATTGAGTTTTACCCGACGGCAGATCGCGCCTACACGCTTCGCTATCGTTATTACCCTGCGCCTGCTGTGCTGAGTGCGGCCACGGATGTATTGCCTATACCCGCCGATTGGGAGTGGATTTTGCTCAAGGGGGCACAGTCTGTTATGGAGCAGTTTTTAGGAGAGCAATCGACGAGTCTTGCGGCGTATTTGGATGGGATTGCCACGTTACAGGGCTTGGCGAGCAAGCATCAAGGCCGCAAACGCATGCAGGGGTATTAGAGGGGCCTATATAGTGCTTTATCCTTTAGGCGCCATCGCCTTTTGGGCTTCATCAATTAACAATCCCAGATTGAAACGTCCATCTCTGAGAATTCTTTTAACGTCCAGTGGAATAAAGCCATCAATGGGATTCCCCATAGCTGATTGAATCAACCTTTGGTTGTTTGCTAACGGTGATCTACTATTTCCCAGGCCTTGAGCTAACCTTCTTACCACGTCTTCAGGTCTGATCGCGGAAGAGCCCATTAGCTTGATCGCAAGCACTCGCGTTGGATCCGGGAGGGTTTCAGAAAAAGGTATTTTGTCTCTTAGTCGAAGGGTACGAATTTTATCTTGTTCACGTAGTACTGTTGTCCAACTGTTTCGAGCACGTGCAAAGAGGCGTCCTTGAGAGCTTTTAGAGTAAGTAGGTACGTTTTCCTTAACCCAGGCTTCAGGACCCTTTGAACGTAAAGAAAGTTCTTGCTCTGGAGTCAGTCTATATTTTTTAGCTATTTCATTTTCGGGAGTTGCCTTAAGCATACTAATTAAAAGTTCTGGTTGAGGCGCTTGTCTGACCAAAGCCTTGAATTGTTTGCGTGGGGCCGCGACTAAAGATACAGGCCCAAAATAAGCAGCGGAATCTAAAGGGATTTTGGTTGCAGTCTTCAAGCTATACATTAAGGTTTCCAGTGAAGGAATATTTGCAAGGAGCCAAGAAGTGAAAGGAAGACGAGGATTTAGGGTTGGACCTAAAATGAGTTTGGGTCCAGGAAGAGATTGTTGAGCCTTGTTAAATTGTAAAATATCTTCTGCAGTTACATCAGTAGGGTTGCTTGTAAATTTTCCACGCAATTCTCTATTTATTCTTTCAGCATCTAAACGCTCTTCTAGTAGTTTATCTACTAGGTAGTGTCGACATATAATTATTTCAAGATAATAAAAATACTGGCCAGATACACAAATGCCATGAAAGTGACGTCCAGTTTGTCGTAGCGGGTTGCAACGCGTCTGAATTGCTTGAGCTTGT
>JAYKJM010000146.1:0-11546 GCA_035285385.1 Vampirovibrionales bacterium | reverse complement strand
CGATTATAGCGTTTAAAGGCAAACCCTAAGCCCCCGCGATTGGTGAGTGCAGGATCACCGGAGTAAACCAGCCAGCGCCCTGCCGTGGCAGACAGCGCACTACTTGTAGACTGATTGACAAATTGGCCGCCTGTACTAGCCACCACCAAGCTATTTCCAGCGGCACTGGTGGTAATGCTACTGCCACTGTTTAAAACCACATTTTGAGCAGCCACCAGCTGAGCAGAGTCAACCGATATGGCGTTATTAACGTTTAGTTGTCCGCCACTGTTCAGAACAACATCTGAGCCGGTCGTGCCTGAGACTGCTGCTGTCGTGATATTGCCAGTAGTGGTAATGCTCAAGTCACGAGCACCCAGAGTAATGGCATTGCCAGCCGCGTTAAAGGCACCACCTGTTTTAAAATCCAGATTATACCGACCAGCGCCAGAGCCAGCGGCCGAGACATTAAGCGCTCCCCCCAGAGTAATATCGCCAGCTTGGCTTACATCTCCTATAGATAAGGTTTGTGCGGTGATTCGTGATAACTCGGATGCGGTTAAATCAAACCCGCTACCTTTTGTGGCCGCACCCACCGTGATGGCACTTGCATCGTTAGGCCTGAGGGTGACGGTGCCAGTGCCTGCTGATATAGCCGCTGAGGTATTCATGTTAAAGGTTCGAGAGGTGATGGAAATAGGGGAATTAGTCGCAGCTAACGTCCTAGTATTTGCAATACTAACTGCACCTGTCCCATGGGTGGCTAAGGTTACCCCGTTAGTGCCTGTAGCGGAATTGTTAAACTGAATATTGCCATTATTGGCGGTGGTAGCCCAATCGATAAAACCCGCCGTCGTGGTTCCTGATGTGGCCAACTGCCCAGCAGCGCGCAACCACAGAGTACCTCCTACCCCAGTACCTGAATAGTTTAATGGCCCTGTGGTGTTATTGACATAAGCACTGCCCGGGGTCGCCAACGTTAGCGACGGCGCTGTAGCGTTTGCCAACAAAATGGGATTTGCCAGTGAGCCAATGTCGTTGGCGCCCGTGCGTAAATCCAGTGTAGAAAAAATGAGAGGTGCTGAGGGGTTGCTCCAAAAAGGCTTATTGAAGATATCGCCATCGCCATCATAAACCGTTAACGATTTACCCGTTACACCTCCTATAACAGAGAAGTTTCCTGTAACCGTCAGGTTTTGGGTACTCGACAGCGCTCCCGCAGTCCCAGCAGCAAGAAGAATAGATTGCGCACTGTTAGCTGTATTGCTGAGGTTTCCGTTGACGGTCACATTGCCACTAAAAGAGCGCAATTCCAGACCTCCTGCGGTGGTAATATTACTGCCAGCGGTAATATTGCTACCTGTACCTTGAGCTCGCAGCGCGAGAGATGTGCCATTAAAGCTGTTGGCAAGGCTAATATGCCCGTTCGAACCCAATGTAACCAAGGTAAGCGAGGTTGGATTAATACCGGTGAAGTTGCTAAAATTAAACTCGCCATTAGTGTCTGCACGCCGAAAATCAACAGCGCTAAAGGCTCTGGCGCTACCATCTGTAAAGAAAGCCTTAGTAAAGATGTCACCATCGCCGTCATAAATAAGTAAGCTTTGATTGGTACTCCCCGCAATTGATAATGTCCCTGAAATCGATAAATTGGTTGCATTTGAAAAAGTACTGTTTCCTGCCGCCAGATAATGGGAGTAAACGCCAACAGCCGTATTGCTGACGTTACCATTGACCGTCACATTACCACTCCAAGAGCGCAGATCCAGAGTGCCTGAGGTGGTAATATTACTGCCCACGGTAATATTAGAACCGGCACCTTGGGCTTGCAGACTTAAACTTGAGCCATTAAAGCCGTTGGCAAGGCTAATGTGCCCATTGGCACCCGTGGTAACTAAGGTAAGCGAGGTTGGATTAATACCGGTGATGTTGCTAAAATTAAACACGCCATTAGTGTCTGCACGCCGAAAATCAACAGCGCTAAAGGCTCTGGCGCTACCATCTGTAAAGAAAGCCTGATTAAAAATGTCCCCATCGCCATCCCTAATTGTAAGCGATTTACCCGCCGCGCCCGCAATGGATAATGCCCCTGAAATCGATAAATTGGTTGACGCCGTAAACGTACTTGAGCCCGCTTGCAGATGATGAGTGCCAGCGGCAGTATTACTATTGCTGACGTTACCATAGACCGTCACATTGCCACTCCAAGAGCGCACATCCAGAGTGCCTGAGGTGGTAATATTACTGCCCACGGTAATATTAGAACCGGCACCTTGGGCTTGCAGAATTAAACTTGAGCCATTAAAGCCGTTGGCAAGGCTAATGTGCCCATTGGCACCCGTGGTAACTAAGGTAAGCGAGGTTGGATTGATACCGGTGAAGTTGCTAAAATTAAACACGCCATTAGTGTCTGCACGCCGAAAATCAACAGCGCTGAAGTTTCTGGCGGTTGCATTCGTAAAGAAAGCCTGATTAAAAATTTCGCCATCGCCATCATAAATAGTTAAATTTTTACTCTCCCCACCCGCAATGGATAATGCCCCTGAAATCGATAAATTGGTTGACGCCGTATACGAATTTGCACCCGCTTGCAGATAACTTGTGCCGGTGGTTGAATTATCCGTAACATTTCCCGTTACCGTAACATTGCCGCTATTCGACCGCAAATCAAGATTGCCAGAAGTGGTAATATCCCCATTAACCGCAATATTACCTGGCGTTTGAACACTCAGGCTTGTGCCATTGAACCCGTTATTCAGGGTCACCGAATTGCCGGCACCACTGGCCGATACTGTGACAGCAGGGCTTGAAAGGGTTCCTAAATTTAGCGGAGAACTAGCAACATTATAATTAATGGAGGTGCTGGTGGGCGCTGTAATATTTACCACACCCGTACCCGTCAACAGAGACGCCGTTGCAGTCATCGTAGTGCCTGAAGTGAGATTTATATTGGCATTGCCTGTATTAACAGTGCTTGCTAGGGTAATCGCTCTGGCATTGATGTTGACCACGCCCCCATTGGTCGTGAGCGACCCAGCGGCATTACTAACATAGTTGCCCGTCGTATTGGCGTCACTGTCGGCAATGAAGGTTACATTGAGTGCATTGGTACTGCTAATAGCCGCATTTTGGTTAATGTTTCGATGCGCATTGAACGTCAGGGTTCTGCCGCCCACACCTGTGTAATTTATGGCATTGCTAATAGTAATGTCACCAAACTGGCTATTCGTACCGCCTGTACCGGTGGATATCGACACGTTACCGTTGGCCAGCGCAGCAGTAATCAGGCCGACTCCAATCGTGGCCGTGTCATTGGTGGTTACAAAGGGAGATGAGCCATTAATGTTGGTTTGGGTGCTGGCGGCGCCAATCGTTAAATCGTTAGGATCCAGCAGCCAGGTGCCCACTTCTCCAAATTGCGTCGAAATATCTGGAATTTCTGTGACTTCCAAAAACCGCTTACCGGAGGTTTCAACAAAGCCGCCGCCATTTATCCCTTTGGCTGAAATCTGGCCATGGCTCCAAGTGCTATCATCCGCCCAGGCAATTATTTTACCGCCGTTACCAGTTTGGGTAGCGTCGGCTTTGAGGCTGGCATTATCACCAATAACCGTCATCTGGGCGTTATAGATATCGTGATTTTTACCCTGATAGTCTCCGCCGACCAAAATCTCGCCACCGCCCGTGGCCCCTGATGCGTTGAGCTCACCGCCTGCTATATGAACACGATCCCCAAGCACGTGAATGGAGCCACCCTGGCCGCTGCTGCTGCTGGCATCCATTAAGCCATGGTTTTCAACCACAGCCAGTTTATCGTCAGTGCTCCCCAGGGCTACTATTTCGCCGCGATCGTTCTTGGCAAGTCCCTGAGCACGAATTACACCCGTGTTATTAATGGTGGTTTTGTAAAATTCCCGCGCCAGCTTGGCCTGCGCGTTAATCGATTGACCCGATATGCTACCCGTGTTTTGAATAGCCGTCTCAGCCTCTTTGACAGCCTCCTGAAGACTTTCAGTCACGGTAACATCTATTGCCACAAGGTCATTGGCCTGAATCTGGATCTTATCACCCACCGCCAAAGCAACTTTGCCTGCATTCAGCTTGCCTGAATTCTCAATGGCGCCAGCAAGTAATGCAAGGCTTTGGGTGGCGTGAATATCGCCAGCATTTTTAATTTGAGCAGGCTGGCTCCCAGCTTCACGCTGAAAGACATAATTGTCTGAGAGAAAATCAACATCGCGAATATTCAGCGTGCTAGCCACTAATCCTTGAACATTAACACGGGCCCCAGAAGCAAAAATAATGCCGCTTGGGTTGACCAAAAAAACTTTACCCGTTGAGTGAAGCTGTCCTAATATCTGGCTTGGAGCCCCGCCCGTCACGCGATGCAAACTGAGCGCAGAGTTAATATTGACCTGATTTTGGCGACCAATATTAAACTGCTGATAATTAATAATGGCCTTATTGCTGGCCTCAATGGTCAGCGCATTGCCAGCCTGGGTAAAACTGGCCACACCAGACTGCACAGCATAGCCTGTGGGCAAATCTGCATCTGCCTGGGCAGTTGCACAAGCACCCACCCCAGCCATCGAGATTCCTGCGATGGCTACCTTTAGCCAGCGAGTTTCCTTGGAGGATTTCATTATTCAAAAGCCTTGCATTTAAAAATTTTAGATTTTTTCACTGCGGTAAAACGTTTTCTCTCATTAAACATTATCATTTTTTTTTAAGGTTTGAACATCAAAAGAAAAATATTTGAATTTTTTAAAAAAATTTATATGGCTAGGGTATTTTTGAAAATAACCTTTTTAGAAGCCTCTATAAGACTTATCGTCCCCTATCCTAAACATCGGCAAGCACAAGCAGAAGTTAAATTTTTTTATTTTCATTCATCCAAAGGATGATTTTTTTGAAAAAATTAAAATAAACTTTCAATTATGAAATTTAAAGTTTAAAAAAGCGCGCTCTCTAGTCCAAAATGGAGTCTTGGGTTGCTGCTATCTGGATTGGCCCTCAACAACGGAAACCCGACATCCAGGCGAGCAATAACAAATCGAGTCAGCCTTAACCTAAGGCCAAAACCAATTCCCAGAAGGCTCTCATGACGAGACTCGCCAGCTACAGGACGATGTGTAAACACCTGCCCACCCTCAATAAAAGTGACCCACTGAAGCCATTGACGAACCGGAGTTTGAAGTCTAGGCATTTTCAAGGTTGCAGGCACCAGAAAATTAGGAATATAAAGTTCAGTACTGACGCCATAGCCACCGTCTCCAATATAGCGTCCCTCCTTATAGCCTCTGACAGTAAAGGCGCCACCCATTTGAATTTGCTCTGCGCTTGGCAAACGGTCTGGGGTGATTTGTGAATTGATACGAACCACCCCAAGAAACCCCTTGGGCAGAGTCTGAATGCGCGTCAAGGTTGTGGTCAATCTAAAAAACTGGCTTCCAGAACCAGTTTTACTCGCCAGGGTCTCGTTACCTGTTGTGGCACCAAGCCAGTCAAAGCCAAGCGCTGCCTCTTGCAAAAAATTGGTGCTACCAAAGCGATCCATCAATTGGCCTTGCAAGCCCCCCCGAAGCACTCGTAGTCGATCACGAGAAAAATTTTGTCCCAACAGCTCCGTATTCAGATTTTTAAAATCAAGCCCCGCGTAGGCGGTGACTTGCTGCGTGCGCGTGTATCGCAATGGGTGAAAAATCAAGGGCGAAAAAATCTGAGCCGTCGAGCGAACATTTAGGTCTTCGAGGCCATCTTGAGGCTTGGTAATGCTTAAGGCATAATCCATGCCAACTTGGGTGCCACGGCTACCCACCGGGAAACGGTACTGATTAACAGCACTCAGAGAGCTGCTCGAAGCGGTGACGGCAAGCATATCAGTATCGCCAAACCCAAGCAGATTGTTATGCGTGACAGAAGCGCCATAACGCTGAACGCCAATGCCCTTACGGCCAAGGTTGTCCCAAGCAGGGTTCAGATGGACAGGAAAACGCGTATAGGGCTTCAGAGTGACATCGGTGCTGCCAAAAAGGTTTCCGGGGCTCAAAACAGCCTGAAGTTTAATATCAGGATTGCGATTTATCAACAATAAATTGTTCTGCAAACGATTGATATTGAGCGGCTCCCCTTCTTTTAACCCTATCTGAGGTCGAATGGCTCGCTTGCTAAACCAGCGCGATTTTTCCAGCTCAAGCGTTCCGGTTTTCGTCTCAATGGCGCGAAGAATTAAAACACGATTACTAAACGATTGCGGCGGAATGTAAACCTCGCTGTTTAAAAAGCCTCGTTTGTAATAGAGCTCACTCAGACGATCGGCCAAGGCTTGCATGTCCGAGAACAAGAGGTCTTTTCCTCGGTAGCCCTCGACTATTTGATGAACATCCTTTTGGGGCA
This sequence comes from Vampirovibrionales bacterium, assembly GCA_035285385.1. GTDB lineage: Bacteria > Cyanobacteriota > Vampirovibrionia > Vampirovibrionales > JAJTHC01 > JAYKJM01. Next base: position 5,171 of record JAYKJM010000146.1, on the reverse strand, counting down.
ATAACGTAACACCCTCAAGCTGAATATCATCAATCGGCACACGCGTATTATCGGGCAAAACATTAGGAGCAGCAGGCTTTTCAATCCCAATCACCGGATCTTTAGGGGCTATATCAGGAATACCCGCCTCATTCGGTAATGCCCAAGGCTGGGTGTTGTGTTTAATAATAGCCCCAGGAGAAAGATTGCTTGGAAGCGAGCTTGGCGTATTTTCGGCAAAACATGGCAACAATGCGCCCAAAAAAATACTCAACCCCAGGCACACCCCTCTTAGAATAAATCCAGAAGAAGCTAACAGTCGGCTTTTTGGCATAGGTGAGCACATGCGCATGATTTCTTTCTCGGTAAGCTCTTATTAGCCTGTCAGCCTGCAATCGAGTCTTCTATTTATAAAAAAAGGCCTTATTAAACCTATTGTCTCGCTGAATAAATGTCAAGACTTACTCTGGATAAATAATTCTTGAAAATGGCTCGTTTAAAAAACCACCTCAGAGCGATGCACTGTCAGAATTATGCTTTGCCTAATCTTTTAATAATTTGAATAATTTGAATAAATGACAAGCGGTTTTGTGGATTCAGGTTCAAGGCAGATAAATATTGTATTAAATCTTTCCAACATTTTTTCAGGTCTCTTGACTGGATATTGGGCACCTCAAGATAAAGAGACATGACTGAGCGCTTGTGGGGTCTCTGCTCACAGGCTTGAACCACGGCAAGGGAAACGCTAAGGTGCTATAGAAATCGTGATTATCTGAGCCTTGCGCTATAAACCGAGGACTATTAATTGTATGAATGCTGCCACCAAGTCTGCTAATACCCTGGCCAACCCCCAAGAGGTGACGAGTTTTCCGCCAATACCGATGCTGGATTTAACACGGCAGTATCAGGGCTTAAAGCCTTTACTGGACACCGCGGTGCTGGATGTCATGGCTAGCGGGTGCTTTATCCTAGGGCCGCAGGTGCACGCTTTTGAGCAAGAGGCTGCCGCGTTTTGCCAAACCAAGTTTTCAGTCGGGGTTGCCTCCGGAACCGATGCTCTTTATCTGGCATTGCGCGCGCTGGATATTGGCCAAAATGATGAGGTCATTACCACAGCATTTTCGTATATTGCCACCTCAGAAGCCATTGCTCAAACCGGCGCCAAGCCTGTGTTTGCCGACATTGCCCCAGATGGCTCCTTCAACATCGATCTATCCCACATTGAAACACTCATTACGCCAAACACCAAGGCGATTCTGCCGGTGCATCTGTTTGGTCAGCCGGTTGCCATGGCGCCTTTGATGGCCTTGGCCAATCGTCATGGATTGCCCGTCATTGAAGATTGCGCCCAAGCCATGGGCGCCATGAGCCTCAATGAGGCTGGAATAATGCAACCGGTTGGCAGTTTTGGTGCCATGGGATGTTTTAGCTTTTTCCCAACCAAAAACCTGGGGGCCTTCGGAGACGGGGGCTTGATTACCACGCAACATGAGGACCTCAACGAACGGCTAAAAATGTTGCGCGCCCATGGCAGTCGAAAACGTTATTACCACGAGGAGCCTGGCCTCAATAGCAGGCTAGATGAGCTACAAGCGGCTATTTTACGAGTAAAACTTCCTCATTTATTAAGCTGGAATAACGCACGACGCGAAGTAGCCAGTCGCTACAGCGCGCTTTTTGAGGCTCAAAACCCTTCGGTGATTTGCCCGCATGAATTGAATGAGACCTACCACGTGTTTCATCAATATACCATCCTGTTACCGGAAGGCACGCGAGACACCGTGATGAATGCGCTCTCTGCAAAACAGATTGCCTGTAGTATCTATTACCCCGTGCCGTTGCACTTGCAGGCAACCCACGCCATGCTTGGCTATCAACCCGGCAGCCTTCCCCTTGTTGAAACTGCCGCCCAACGGGTTCTTTCACTACCGATTTTCCCAGAAATAAGCCCTCAGGAGCAAACTCGAGTTGTCGACACCATTTTAAGCGTCCTGTAGCGTATTATGTCTTGCGTATTGTTCTTAAGGAGCTGATGCTTCTGTTTGGCAAGGCTATGAAATATTTTATTTCGAATCCGCTTGATAAACCGAGGAATCAAACCGCTGGCTTGTTGCGGATAATATTCTCCCAATGCCAGGATCATCCGGACATAAGGGGTTTCGCCAGAGCCTTGCTGATTTAGCTCAAGACACTTTATCAGTTGGCCAAGTTGCCTTGGCGTTAGCCCTGGCTCACCCTGATTCAGCTGCAATCGGTTCACAGCGACAAGCTCCAGTAAAATAACAGACAAACTCGTCTGCTGTAAAAGCGCTTGCGCCCATTGCTCACGATTTACACGACGGCGGACAGCTTCGACAGAGCTCTGACGCAAGCGAAAAGAAGAATGATGCGGCTGTTTTGTTTGGTTGAAGGTCATTTTAGAAGTCCTGCTGGTAAAAGAGTTATCGGGCATTAAAAAATTCTGCTGGTGCTAAGAAGTCATACATTTCAAGTCATAAACAATGCCATGCGTTCATTCACAACGTCGCAAAAAAAAGAGCCGATCATCGAAAGGCGGCGAAAGGCATCGAAAAGCGGCACGTTGTAACGCTTTTTTAACATTACAATACGGTATAATCCCCGACGGCCTATCCACCTGATGGACAATTTTAAGGATTTTTAACGCTGGCTCTAATTTTAAAATTCATCAATCTAACCGACAGTCGCCAGCCTTTTTGGCTGCCCAACAAGCCCTAGACCTGGATTTGAGTAATTTTATCGTAGGCTTGAACCAGCTTGGTTGTACCTTGAGCGGCAATATTAACCGTCAATTCTGCTTGTGCGTTTGCAATCATGACATCATGTACATCTGCTTTGCCACCTAAAACGGCATCATTGAGAAGCTGATCGGGCTTTTGTAGCGTATTATTTGCGTTTTGCAACGTATTGCGTAGGGTATCCAGAAAAGAATCCTGGGTATTCTGAGAAGGCGTCAGGGGAGAAACAGCCATTGAAGCGGGTTGCGCATGGATACCACCTTGAATTTGAAAATTGGGCAGGTTAAATCCTGGCGCGTTAAAATGACTCACAAATTGCGCCCCAGTCAATCCAGGAGCAAATACACTGCCATTGAATTGCCCCATAGATGACACATTCCCCATGCCAGTAAACGGATTGCCTCCAAAAGCGGAAATCGGTGCGACCATATAAAGGCGTCCTCCTGTGTTAAAGCGCGTATGAAATACAAATTCTCAAGATTTGATTTTTTTAAGAGCTGGCCTATGAATGACCTTGTTCTGCCTGAGCCCTGAGGTAATTTCCTAATACATTTTTGACATATTGCTGTGTTTCGGCGTATGGAGGAACACCATCATACTTGGCGACAGCACCAGGGCCTGCATTATAGGCGGCAAGCGCCAGAGGAATATTGTTGCTGTAGTTTTTAAGAAGCCTGGAAAGATACAATGTACCGCCTGCAATGTTTTGAGCTGGATCCATTGCATTTTGAACACCAAGCGCTTTGGCAGTGCCGGGCATCAACTGCATGAGCCCCAAAGCACCAGATTTTGATACAGCTTGCGGGTTAAATGCTGATTCTTGCTTGATAAGCGACTGCACCAGCAGCGGATCAACGCCGTATCGATTACAAGCCGACTGGATGTTATCTGCAAACGGAAGATTGTTGGCGTTATCCAATGCACTACCTTGCGTTTGAAATCCTGCCAAGGGTGAACCGGCGCCGGATTGAAATGGCGTTGCCCCATCAGGTATTTTAAATCCGGCTTGTGTGGGATTTACCGCCTCAAAGGCATTGAGCATGCCTTCCAAATGACGAACTCGACCTTCTATGGCAGCCGCACCGCCTGATGACTGAAACGATTGAATGCCTGCAGCAACTTGCATGCGATGTTGAGACCCCTCTTGGTTTTATCTTGGCTAGATACTCCCAAATTCAATAAAAGATGTTTAAAAGCTTACGCAGGAATATAAAGCTGTCAGAAAAATAGGGCATCGAGCCAACAATTTGTAACCTCGTGCACACCAACGGGTTGCAAACCAGTCGAGGTTGCGGCTTAATGGTGAGGTGTTACACATGATTACAATTGTTATTTTGTCGTACACAATTTTATTCACAATTTTGAATAACCCAATTTGGGTAGGTGCCCGAGTGGCTAAAGGGGGCGGACTGTAAATCCGCTGCGTAAGCTACGTTGGTTCGAATCCAACCCTACCCATTTTTCAAAAAAGTGCACTTGTCATATAAGTCTTTAATCAATCAAATCATTCAAGCCCATGTGGCGCAGAGGTAGCGCACCCCCTTGGTAAGGGGGAGGCCACGAGTTCGAATCTCGTCATGGGCACCATTGAGAACGCTGTGTTGCTAGCATTGGCTGGCAGGTAGCCACCGCCTTGAACATAGCTTGCGCAAATAGAAACTTTTGCAGCTCGTTCATTCAGGGTTTTCTAGCATTTGCAACAAACTATTGCATCATGAACGTGAAAACTGCTTGCCCTTTGCGTGTGTTTCTTTTTAAATAACACCCTAGTGGTGTCTCGTGTCCCCGTTTGCGTTTATACGCATGTTGCCGTTGCGCCTGCTTATCTTTTGCCTATTGGGCTTATCTAATAATTAAAACCCTATTTAATTTTTGTTTATACACAATTTATTTTAAGTTTTATTAAGTTTTATTAAGTTTTATATTGTCACTCAGGAATTTAATCCCCTATGGCTTCTCCTAAAAAAACTGTTAAATCTGGCAAGGCATTAACGCCGCCTCAGGCTAAAAAACCTCAAAAAATGCGTATTCGCATTCGCCTTCAGTCATATGATCACCGGCTGCTAGATGCTTCTGCGGCTAAAATTCTTGATGTCGCAAAAAGTGCACAAGGTCGAGTGATTGGACCTATTCCGTTGCCAACACGGATTCGCATTTTCTGCGTCTTGCGCTCACCGCACGTTGACAAGAAATCTCGTGAACATTTTGAATTACGCATTCACACTCGTTTAATTGATATCGAAGAGCCGGGCAAAGAGTTTGCAGCGCAGCTGAGCCGCTTGGATCTGCCTGCCGGGGTCGATATATCGGTTCGCCTATAGTTTTCAATTACTAATTAACGACGATAGGATTATTAAAATCATGGTCTGTAAAAATGCGAAACACCCAGAGCTCATGGCTCGAAAAGCTGGTATGACAACCGTCTTTGAAGGTGGT
>JAYKJM010000145.1:0-6300 GCA_035285385.1 Vampirovibrionales bacterium | reverse complement strand
TTTTTAAAGAGCTTTCAACCTATGATTTTGAACAAGTGATCAAAAATCTAATTGCAACGCCTACTATTTTAAATATTTATGGAAATCATTTTAATCAAGATACTGACATGTTGTGTAATCAAATGAGAGAAGACGCTTCTAAATTAAAAGATATACTTGTTAGCACAATTGCAAAAAAACACCCCAATCGAGTTTCTGATGTTGAGGATCGTCATTATTCTTCTTGCAGGCAATTTATCAGTAAATTCTCAAAAGTTTATACCTTAAATTACGATTTGCTCTTATATTGGTCAATGCTTCATGATGATCCTATAAATAAATTTAAAATTGATGATGGTTTTCGTCATTCTGATCATAGATTTGGAGAGAAATATAGAACTTTCGAATCCCCACATTCTCCTACTTTCTTCTTTTTACATGGTGCATTACACATTTTTGATGCTGGGTCAGAGGTAAGAAAATTCACCTGGGTTGATACAAGAACCCCTCTTATTGAACAAATTCGATCTTCCATAGACCAAGGAATGTTTCCACTATTTGTATCAGAGGGTGATTCTGAGGAGAAAATGACAAAAATCAATCATAGTTCTTATTTGAGCAAAGCATTGCGAAGTTTTGAAGCAATTTGTGAGAAAAAAGATGGTGCTCTTTTTATTTTCGGCCATTCACTTGATGAAAATGATGCCCATATTCTAAAAAAAATTGATGATGGGAAAATAGCAACGATCTTTATTAGCTTATTTAATCACCCTCAATATGGCTATGATCAAGCTACTATTGATAGAGCCTTAAGGCTAGGTAATGGCAGGGGACACAATCGTCCTTCGATTATTCTTTTTGACTCTGCTTCTGCCAACGTCTGGGGTAAGTCATGATTAACTTGGACGAACTGCATTTTCAGTCTGTCAGGATTGCATCGATTTTGTACAAAGAGGATGAAAAGTTAAATGGATAAGCAACAACTGGTTACGCTGCACACAGCCTTTGAAGATTGCGCCTATGAAAATGACAGCGTGGAATACTGGTTTGCCCGTGACCTGTTGGAACGACTGGGCTATGCCCGTTGGGAAAACTTCATCAAGGTGATTGAAAAGGCAAAAACCGCCTGTCAAACTGCTGGGGCGACAGTAACCGACCATTTTCGTGACGTCACGAAAATGGTCAAAATTGGTTCTGGTGCTGAACGGGAAACGGACGATATTACCTTAACCCGCTATGCCTGTTATCTGATTGCCCAAAATGGCGATCCTAAAAAAGAGCAAATAGCCTTTGCTATGACCTATTTCGCGGTGCAAACTCGTAAAATAGAATTGATTGAACAACGCCTGAATGAGTGGGAACGGCTACAAGCCAGAAACCAGCTTAAAGAATCCAACAAGCAGCTATCGGGCGTATTGTTTGAACACGGCGTAGATTCAAAAACCTTTGCAACCATTAAAAGCAAGGGCGATCAGGCGTTGTTTGGTGGTAACTCCACCGCCATGATGAAAAAACGACTGGCCATTCCAGAAAAACGTCCTCTGGATGATTTTTTGCCCACTATTACCCTGAAAGCCAAGGATTTTGCCAATGAAATTACCAGTTTCAACGTCAAAAAAGATAACTTGCGAACAGAAACCAAAATAACGAATGAACATGTCAAAAATAATAGCGAAGTCAGAAAACTGCTATTGCAACGAGGTATTAGACCCGAAGAGTTACCTGCGGAAGATGATATTCAAAAGTTAGAACGACAATTAAAGCAGGATGAAAAAAAACTGCTTACCTCTCCACCATTGGTGTCTGAAGATGAGTAACTGGGATGAGCTGAATCAGGCGGAAGAGCCAGCGGCGGAGTTTCTCCAGTCGCTGGGCTGGCAGTTTGTGCCTGCCGAACGGCTGGACAATGAACGTGCTTCAGCACGGGATGTCTTGCTGCTGCCTCGGCTGGAAGCCGCCATTCGCAGGCTGAACCCGTGGATTAGTGAAGATAATATCAAGCGGGTTGTTCGTATCATCAGCACCCCACAAGCCACAAACCTTCTGGAAGCGAACGAACAGCTCTATAACGCCATGACCTATTCCGTTAGCGTCACGCAAGATACGGGCGACGGCATGGGCGTTAAAAGTCGTAGCGTGCATTTGCTGGCCTTTAATCCTGAACAGACTCACCTGAATGAGTTTGTTTTTACCCGGCAATTTAGCGTTCAAAACATCAAAAACCAGCATATCATTCCTGATATTGTGCTGTTTGTGAATGGCCTACCGCTGGCGATATTGGAATGTAAAAGCCCCAAAATCACCGATCCGGTGGGTGAGGGTATTAAACAACTTACCCGCTATCAGGAACTGGAAGATCGGTATATGGATAGAGGTGCGCCGAAACTGTTTGAAACGGTACAGGTGCTGGCCAGCCTGTGCGGTATCAAGGCGCATTACGGCACAGTAGGCACGCCAAAGGCTTTCTGGAGCGAGTGGAAATCCCCCTACCCGCTTTCACTGGATGAGTTTGAGAAACGAGGCTTTAACAGCCATAGCCAGAATGTGCTCTTGTATGGGCTGTTTCGCCCAGAAAACCTGCTGGATTTAATCCAGAACTTTATTGTGTTTGAAGTCGATGGCGGGCGTTCGATCAAGAAACTGGCACGCTATCAGCAATTTATCGCCGTCAATGAATCCATTCAGCGCATTACCCATAATGAGGGGCAAGATCGTGGCGGGATTGTCTGGCATACGCAAGGCTCTGGTAAATCCCTGACGATGGTTTATCTGGCCACGAAACTGCGCCGATTGACTGCTCTGGATAATCCTACGCTGGTTATTGTCACGGATCGTACCGATCTGGATCGGCAAATTACCAAAACCTTTAATAGCTGCGGCTTCCCTAACCCTGAGCAGGCAACCAGAATACAGCATCTGCGGGAATTGCTGGTCAACCACACAGGCAAAACCATCCTTACAACCGTGCAAAAGTTTGGCGGTTTCAGCGATGAAATTACAGCGGCTGATAATATCTTTGTACTGGTGGATGAGGCGCATCGCACACAATATAAAACACTGGCTGCCCGAATGCGGGCTGCCCTGCCCTATGCCTGCTTTCTGGGCTTTACTGGCACGCCGATTGATAAAAATGACCGTAGTACCCATAAAACCTTTGGCTCGTATATCCATACCTATACGATAGAAGAGGCGGTCAAGGATGGTGCGACCGTCCCGATTTTCTATGAGGGACGACTGCCGGAATTATTCATTGTCGATGCTTCGATTGATACCATTCTGAAACGGGTCTTTGCAGATAATACTGAGGAAGAGCTGGAAGAGATCAAGCGGCGGTACGCAACCGAAGAGGCGATTGCCGGAAGCCCTGACCGTATCAAGAAAATCTGTCTGGATATTCTGGAGCATTTCGAGAAATACATTCACCCGAATGGTTACAAGGCACAAATTGTTGCGGTCAATCGTGAAACCGCCGTCTTGTACAAGGAAACGCTGGATAGCCTGAATGCACCTAAGTCCGCATTGATCATGTCGTTTAATCATAATGATCCGGCTGAATATAAAGCCTTGGCCACTAAAAAAGAGGATCACAAAAGCGTCATTGAAGATCAGTTCAAGAAAAAGAATGACCCTCTATCGATTCTGATTGTCTGCGATATGTTGCTGACGGGCTTTGACGCACCGATTGAACAAGTTATGTATCTGGATAGTCCACTCAAAGAGCATACACTGCTTCAGGCCATTGCCCGTGTAAACCGCAAGGCAGACGATACCAAAACCTACGGGCTGATTGTGGATTACTGGGGTGTTTCAGAAAATCTGCAAGATGCCTTGAAGGTGTTTAACCCGCAAGAGATTGAAGGGGCACTTAAACCTAAAAGCGATGAATTGCCACGTCTGGAATCCCGTCATCAGGCCGTCTTGCGGTTCTTCAAAGGGAAAAAGCGTGATGATATGGAAGGTATCTTGCGGGTAATTGAACCTGAAGATGTCCGGGCGGAGTTTGATCAGGCCTTTAAACGCTTTGCCAGTAGTCTGGATATGGTCTTACCCGATCCATCCGGCTTGAAGTTTATGACTGATATGCGCTGGTTATCAGATATACGGCTGACGGCTCGTAACCGCTTCCGGGATGACACGCTTGATTTGACAGGATGTGCTGAAAAAGTCAAAAAGCTGATTGAAGAATATGTCCGAACCATTGGCATTCAGTCTTTAATGGAACCGCTGTCGATCTTTTCGCAAGAGTTTGACGAAGCAGTAGAAGCACTGGGATCACCGGAAGCTAAAGCCAGTGAAATGGAACATGCCCTAAAGCATGAAATCAGTGTGAAGCTGAAAGAAAATCCGGTTATTTTCAAGTCCTTGAAAGAACGGCTTGAAGCCATTATTGAAGCCCGAAAACAGGCTACGATTAGCGCGGTGGAACAGTTAAAACTCTTTGCTTCTGTCCGGGATGATTTAAGGAACATCCATAAGCAAGCGGCTAACAAAGGAATGAGTGAAGATCAGTATGCTTTTTATAGCTTGCTGAATGAGTCTAGCCTTGGATCGGAACAGGCAGAAGAACTATCAGGGTTAATTCTGGAAAACCTGCAAAAACTGGTCGTGATTGATTGGCAGGACAAGGAAGATGTCCAGCGGGAAATGCGTCGCCAAATTAAGCGATATCTGAGAATTGCCAACATAAAAGATAATATTGAAGAGACTACCAGCCGCCTGATTGACCTCGCAAGAGCACGACTAAGCTGAGGTTTGAAACATGAAACTTCAGGATTCAAACGGGATTTTGTCTATTGCTGGGCTTTCTTTACCTTATGCGATTGTGCGAAGCGCAAGGCGCAAACGAACAATTGGGATAACACTGGAGGCAACGGTTGGCTTAACCATCCTTGCACCGGAAAACACAGAGAATGTAACGATTGAACGGATGCTATCACAACGATCCGGCTGGATTGCTCAACGATTTTCCGAGATTCAGGAAGCGGAACAGCAGCATCATCGCCGTGAATATGTAAACGGTGAAAGTATTTATTATCTGGGGCGGCAATATCGCTTACGTCTTGAAAACACTGATGGTACGCACCCTGTTTGCAAGATGAAAAGCCGCTGGATAACCGTGTATCTGCCGACAAAAGGCAGTGATAGCAATAAGCCCCTGATCGCTTCAACGCTAAGGCAATGGTATTGCGTCAATGCAGAAAAGCACCTCCCGAAAAGAGGGGTATTCTGGGCAAATAAAATAGGAGCGACTTTCAATCAAATACGGATTAGCGATCAACAAAAACGCTGGGGAAGCTGTGATATTCAAAAAAATATTCGTATTAACTGGCGGGTTATGATGGCTCCCATGTCATTGGTCGATTATGTGATTGCCCACGAAGTTTGCCACTTAATTCACGCTGATCATTCGGAACATTTTTGGCGATTATTAGCAAGCATCATGCCAGATTATGAGAAGCGAAAAGCGGCTTTAAAAAACCTGGGGCGTTCACTGGATTTGGAAGAGGGATAAAAAGCATGGCTAACCAAAAAAAATTGACCGCTTGAGACTTGGCACAAGGCCGAGAATACCTTATCATTTTAGGCAATAGAACCCCCCAAGGCTATGGCTTTTGCTATCCTCAAATCGGGGGGTCGCTTTTTTATGTGCCTAAACTTTACCCCCATTCCTGCATTGCCTTGATCATTTCCTGTTCGGAGGTGCGGCAATAGTCGCGGGTTGTTTTGATGTCGGCGTGACCGCAGGCCATTTGGAGCATGACGAGGGATCGGCCTTTATTGGCGTTGATGGTGACGAAGGCATGGTGCATGGCGTGGGTGGTGACGGTGACTCCGGCTTGCCTGCCGATGCGCTTGATCCGCTGGTTCAGCCCGTCTTTGTCCATTTGCTTGCCGAGGTCATTCAAAAACAGCCATTCTGAGGCTGCCAGAGGCCTTGTTTTGTTTTTTCCTTCCCTGAGTACCAGAAACCCTTTCAAGGCCTCTGTGAGCGTTTCTGTGAGGCCGACGACCCTACTCTTGCCGCCTTTGCCGCAAGTAACAGTGAGAATGCGGTTCTTGAGGTCAAGATCGCCGATTTTGAGATTGCAGAACTCCCCTGCCCGCAAGCCTGTCTGAGCGAGTAGCATCACGATGAGATGGTCTTCCCTGTTGGCCTTGGCGGCTTCCAGCATGGCGATTAGCCCGTCATCATCGACGCTGAACCAGCGTATGGGTATCAAAAGGGTGATAAGTATCAATTTCCCTCTTAAGCGTTTCACAGACTGAAATTTTGCTTTCGTAGTCCATCGCGCTATTTCTTTAAAGGAAACGATGCATGAT
>JAYKJM010000144.1:0-4029 GCA_035285385.1 Vampirovibrionales bacterium | reverse complement strand
CATCATTTTGAGTCAGTTACGCCCATCAATACTCACCTGGAAGGATTTCGCTTTCAGCGATTTGAGCGCAAAAAACATCGTTAAACGCAACCCTGCCTGCAATCTGAGTGGAATTATTCTCTCGTTTTTTTGGAAAAATTACTTATGAGCCCTATTGCGCAATTGGAAAACGATACCTTTCAAGCCTTGATTCAATCATCACCCACGCTGCAACTGATTGATGTGCGAACGTCGCCTGAATTTTCAATGTTAGGCCACCTGCCAGGGGCTCAGTTAATGCCGATTCAGTCGTTTATTGAAACGTGGCATCAGCTGGATCCCCAGAAACCGGTTGCATTGGTCTGTCAACATGGCGTCCGCTCCATGGCGGCAGCCAATTGGCTGCAGGAACAAGGTTTTGGCAAGCTCTATAATCTCACCCACGGCATGGCGCAGTGGGACGGTGCTTTAGAGTTCTGGCCAAATGGCTGAATTATTTTTTACCTTGCCTCAATGGAGCAGGCTTGGCTGACTTTGCAAGGGGGATTAACGGCTCCATATCCGGGAGTTTTGGAATGGGTTGCGCTCCTGACGCAGATGGGACAGAACGCTTCGAGCCTGAACTCTTGGAAACAGATTCGCTAGAGGCAGGCAAGCTGGATTGCGGTTGATAGGGATTGGAAGAAGAAGCAGCCGTTGGTATCAAAACCCGCCCTTCAACATGCTCTTCAATGAGCCCTGCGCGGGCGTTTTGAAGCTGGCGAGTGAGATCCCCGTAGGTGTCTGCTTTCATATAGTTGCCCAACGTTACTGCAGAAATACACTTAAGCTGTTGTTCTGTAGCCGCGTCATGCACACCAAAGCCAATGACATCAATTTTCAAATCAATCCCGGAACGTGCCAGAAGACGCGCCACATCACAGGGGTCATCGTCACATGTTTCTTGACCATCGCTAACCAAAATAATGCTTTTGGGGCCAGAAATATCTGATAACTCTTGATTGACGGCTTGGCGCAAGGTATGCGTTATGGGAGTGGCGCCGTTGGCCTGAATACCGACCAACGCGGCTGAAATCTGAGCACGGTTATACCAAGCAATGGGAACCAGTAATTGTGAGGCGCGACAAGGGTTCAAGGGATTCAAGCCATTGCCATAGACGCGAAGACCTACAGGCGTCTCTGGCGGAAAACCACGCACCAAATCCAAAACGGCCCGTTTAGCGGCAGTCATTCTGGTTTCTGTGGCGCCTAAGGTGCCATTGCTCACGTCACGAGGCCTCGGGGTTTTAACACTCATGGAGCTGGAGGCATCCAAAATAATCAGAACACTGCGTTGTGTCTGGGCATGTCCCAATGGCACCCGCAAACCCCAAAAAACCCCGAAGATGACTCCTAGCAAGAGAACCTTTTTTATAATCATTTTGTACACCATGCTTGAGTTGTACACCATGCTTGAGCATCACCATTCTTGGGAATCAGTCTAACATTATCCTCAAAAAAAGGACGCCATTTTTAAAGTAAAAGTTCCTTGTCTAGGATAAAATGCACTCAGATGACCGACCAGACCCTTTTTAACATCACGTTTAACATCATGATTCTTATCTAAATTTATCTGTCTTGTTCTGTTGTGAGTTCTAGCTGCCATGAGTTCTACTGTCATGACGTCTGAAGCCATTAAAACCCGTCTTGAGCGCGATTCTATTGGCGAGCGCCAAGTACCTGCCAACGCTTACTATGGCATTCAAGCCTTGCGGGGCTCTGAAAACTTCCCGATGACGGGCTTTAAGCCTGCTCAAGTTTACCCTGAAGCCATTCGCGCTTTTGGCTGGATTAAAAAAGCGGCCGCCCAGACCAATCGCGATCTCAACCTGCTGGATCCACTTGATAACGCCAATAACAACGCCATCGGCAATGCCCTGATGCAAGCCGCAGATGAAATGATTGCAGGGCGCTTTGATGATCAGTTTATTGTGGATGTTTTTCAAGGCGGCACCGGTACCAGCAACCACATGAACGCCAACGAGATATTGGCTAACCGCGCGACAGAAATATTAGGAGGTAAACTTGGTGACTATCGTGTCAACCCAAACGATCACGCAAACTATGGGCAATCCACCAATGATGTCACCCCCACCGTCATGCGACTGACGGTTTTAGCCAAACACCCTGCACTCATGGCCAGCATCCGGATGCTGGAGCAGGCCTTGCGTGACAAGAGCAATGAATTCAGTCAAATTTTGATTCCCGGGCGCACCCACATGCAGGATGCGGTGCCACTGACGCTAGGGCAAGTCTTTGGTGGCTATGCCAATGCCATAAAGCACGCTGGCGATAATGTGGCCTATTTCCGTGAGCGCTTATTAATGATTGGCCTGGGTGCCTCGGCACTCGGAACCGGTCTAAACACGCATGCCGAATATCGCCCCAGAGTGACGGCAGCCCTGGCTGAATTTTCAGGATTCCCCCTGCGCCAACATGAAGATTATTTTCAAGCCACCAGCAGCTTTGGCTGTTTTGCAGATTATTCCAGTGCCTTGCGCAGCGTGGCCATTGAGCTTGAAAAAATTGCCCATGATCTCAAGCTGTATTCCTCCGGTCCTAAAACCGCCATTGCAGAAATCAAATTGCCATCGCTGCAACCGGGCAGCTCCATCATGCCAGGCAAAGTGAATCCGGTCCTGGTCGAGCTGATGGATCAAGTCAGTTACGCCGTGCAGGGCAACGATATGACCATTGCCCTCTGCGCCCAGAATGGACAGTGGCAATTAAACGTCATGATGCCATTGACCCTGATTCGGTTGGTCGAATCCATGACGCTTCTGACCAATGGGTTGCGTGAATTTTCCACGCGATGCGTGTCGGGCCTCGAGGCAAATCTGGAAAATATTGAAACGCGCATGTCTCGCAGTACAATTTTGCTCACCGCGTTAAATCCTTACATTGGCTATGCGCAAGCGGCGGCTGTGGCCAAGAAAGTGCTCAGTGAAGGCTGTACGGTCCGTGAGGCGGTGTTGGCCCTGGCTCTCAAGGAGCATACGGGTGCGCTCATTACCCCTGAGCGCCTCGACGCCATGCTGTCTGTGGAAGCCATGACCGCCCCACCTAAAATAATGTAACAGTTTCGCTCTTTGACTCCCAACGCCATGCACAGTCGTTTTAAAATAAATTTTTTAAAAAAGTAGACTTTTTTTTGATGCCAATTCTCTCAAACTTCTGGAGCGAATGACTGATGATTATCTCCCCCCCCACCCGCGCGACTAAAGGCAATTCAGTATGGTAGTTCTTATGCTGGTTCGCCTTTTGTCGTCACACAATCGGTTCATTTCTCTGGCGTAAAAAAGGCACTAGAAAGTAGTGTAGTAGACCTAGATGAAGTTCGAAAAAAAGTAGATGAAAAATGGCCTGACGTTCTTGATATTTTGACTAAAAACAGACGGCAAGTTGGTTTGCAACTCATTGAACCCGAAACGATTCAGCGGTGGGTATCAACGAGTTCCCAATGTCGCGGGACAGCCTTTGGCCCATCCGGACATCGTGAAATTTGGTCAAGATTAATACAAAAGAATATTGTCACCCCCTATCAAAAACAAGGCCCTGGAAGAGATTTGGGATTGGCGTATACAATCAACCCAGAGAAACTAAGCATGGAACTAAAAAAAGCTTTGCGCTGAAGAGCTTCAAGATAACGGTTTTTTACCCGGGATTCCGGGCTTTCGGGGGTAAATTTTGGGCGTATTGGCAAGTTTTTTGACGCGCACCACAACCGTCTGTGTCCCAACAAGCGGCAGGGTGATGGCCTTGGTTTCTATGACTCGACAACACAGCTCATGCAAGGCATAACGAGCGTGATCAAGTTCTTCAAAAACACCAGGCCCCTTTAAAAACAAGGCCTCGCCCCCGGGCTTCAGCAGCGGAGTGGTCAACTCCAAGAGCACCGGCATTGCCGCCAGCGCCCGGGCTGTCACCACATCAAACGACTCTCGCAAGGCTGGAAGCCGACCACAGGTTTCGGCACGTTCTGCATGCAGGGCAAGTTGAAGCCCCAATGCG
>JAYKJM010000143.1:0-23034 GCA_035285385.1 Vampirovibrionales bacterium | reverse complement strand
CTCCAAGAGCACCGGCATTGCCGCCAGCGCCCGGGCTGTCACCACATCAAACGACTCTCGCAAGGCTGGAAGCCGACCACAGGTTTCGGCACGTTCTGCATGCAGGGCAAGTTGAAGCCCCAATGCGTCGGCTGCCTCTTGAAGAAAAACCGCCTTTTTCTGAGTGCTTTCGATGGCATGAAACTCAAGCTTTTTGTCGTCGGTGGCAAGCATCAACGGAAACAGGGGCACGCCTGCCCCTGAGCCCACATCCATCAAGCGTCCCGATTTGGGCAAATAGGGCAAAAGCAACAAGGCATCCAACACGTGTCGAAACCAGAACTCGTGCGGCGAGGTTAGCCGTGTTAGATTCATTCGCAAGTTGCCTGCAATCAGTAAATTGCCGTAAGCCTCTAATGGCTTTAAAACCGATGGCAAGAGAGTAATCCCAAGGGTGCTCAGGCGCTCATTCCAAAGGCTTAAATCCTCCGCAGAAATTGGCGGCATGGATGACAAGGCATCAGAAGGCTTGGCAATTTGTGAATTCTCAATGAGATTATTCGCGTTTTCCATAATGATAGAAATGAAGGAAGAAAGTTGTTTTTTAAAATAACTTACAAAATGTAATTTGAAGCATTGACATAATTTAAAAAATCAAGCGTTGACGTAAAACATGATTGGCCTTGTATCTTATCAGCGTCTACGCTAAAACCAAACAAAGCAGATCTTCAAAGCAAACATTTTATGGCATGTTCGTTCACCAGAGGTAAGCGCGCATCAAACTAATGCCTTAAGATGGATGAATCGATTCTAAAATTTTTATATCAACGTATCAAACAGACTGTTTAAGGTGAGTTATGGTTGCTCCCGTTGCCCAAACTGGTTATCCGGTAAACTCTAAGCCCAGCCTGTTGCCTGTGCAAGGCCTAGGTAACACCGAGAGAACAGACGCTTGGTGGCTTGAACCCTTGTTGGTTCTTCTGGCGTTTGCATTAGCCGGCGGCTACAGTGCATGGGCAGCCCTTCAGGGCAAAAATTATGAGTGGGGGCCTTATATGTCGCCGCTTTATGCATCGCCCTTTACCAATGTACCGTTTTCACCTGCGCTTATTTTAATGTGGATTCCTATTGGGTTTCGAGCCACGTGCTATTTTTATCGGCGCTGCTACCACCGCGTGTTTTTTATGAATCCACCAGCCTGTGCCGTCAGCGGCATGTGCACCAAGTATGATGGCGAGAGCAAGTTTCCGTTTATTTTGAACAACCTGCATCGTTATTTTCTGTATTTAGCGCTTTTGCTGGTTGTTTTGCACTGGTTTCATGCCGTTCGCGCGTTCAATTTTGACGGTCAGTTTGGTATTGGGGTTGGTTCGTTAGTGATATTGGCAGACACCGTCTTGCTCAGCCTATACGTGTTTTCCTGTCATTCCTGGCGTCACTGGATTGGCGGCAAAATTGACAAATTTTCTAACAATGCCTTTACAAAGTTGCAACACAAGGCCTGGGCGCGCGTAACCATTCTCAACGAAAGCCATGGCCTTTGGGCGTGGTTGAGCCTGGGTACCGTGTGCCTGGCAGATTACTACGTGCGCCTTGTGGCAAGCGGCGTCTGGGCCGATGTGAGATTTTTCTAAGCTACTAAAACATTTTTAATTAATACGTTCATATAATTTTTGTTTAAGATGAGTCGCTATGACCCAACACTTTGAAACCCACACGCATGATGTTCTTGTCATTGGCGCCGGCGGCGCGGGGCTACGAGCCGCCATTGAAGCATCCGCCCAAGGTGCTAGCGTCGCCCTGGTGTGTAAGTCACTGCTTGGTAAAGCCCATACCGTCATGGCAGAAGGCGGAGCAGCGGCGGCCATGGCCAACGTAGATTCTGCCGATGGCTGGCAGCCTCATTTTAAAGACACCATGCACGGTGGCAAGTTTGTCAACCAGTGGCGCATGGCGCAAATCCACGCCCAAGAAGCCCCCGATCGCATCAAGGAGCTTGAGCGCTGGGGCGCCGTGTTTGATCGAACCGCAGATGGCAAAATCATGCAGCGCCCTTTTGGAGGGCATACCTATCGTCGACTTTGTCACGTGGGGGATCGCACCGGACTGGAGCTCATTCGCACCCTGCAAGATAAAGGCGTCCACTCCGGACTAGACGTCTTTATGGAATGCACGATTACCCACCTGTTTAAAGATGGTGATCGCGTCAGTGGCGCCCTTGGATACTGGCGAGAATCAGGCAAACTGGTGCTCTTCAAGGCAAAAGCCATTGTGCTGGCTACAGGTGGCATTGGAAAAGCTTATAAAATTACCAGCAACAGCTGGGAATACACCGCAGACGGCCACGCGATGGCTCTCAAAATTGGCGCAGAGCTCATTGACATGGAGTTCATTCAGTTTCACCCAACCGGCATGGTCTGGCCACCGGGCGTTCAAGGCATCCTCGTGACCGAAGCCGTTCGTGGTGAAGGCGGCCTGCTGACGAACAATCTGGGCGAGCGCTTCATGAAAAACTACGATCCCAAACGCATGGAGCTCTCCACACGCGATGTGGTTGCAAAAGCCATCAACACAGAGGTCAAAGAAGGCCGCGGCAGCCCGCACGGCGGTGTCTTTCTGGACATTTCGCATCGAGATGCCGAATACATCAAGAAAAAACTGCCAAGCATGTATCACCAGTTCATGGAACTGGCCGATGTCGATATCACAAAGGGGCCAATGGAAGTGGGTCCCACCACGCACTACACCATGGGTGGCATTCGCGTGCATCATGAAACACAGGAGTCGACGACGGTGCCTGGGCTCTTTGCCTGTGGCGAAGTGGGCGGTGGTTTGCATGGTGGCAATCGCCTCGGTGGCAACTCTTTGAGTGATTTGTTGGTATTTGGTCGCCGCGCTGGCCTTTACGCGGCAGATTTTGCCAAAAAACAGCCCATGCCAATCACCGATGACACTCAGCTTCAAGCAGCCATTGATGAACTTGCGTTGCCTTTTGAGCGTCAAAGCGGTGAAAACCCTTTTGCCATTCACGCCGACTTACAAGTCATGATGCAAGCCAAAGTCGGCATCGTTCGACGCGCCGACGAATTGCAAGAAGCCATTTACCAGCTTGAGCGCTTAAAAGAGCGCGCTAACAAATGCATGGTTTTAGGGTCTCGACAGTTTAACCCGGGCTGGCACATGGCGATGGATTTACAATCGATGATTGCCATTTCAGAAACCGTCGCTCGTTCTGCGCTGCAGCGAAATGAAAGCCGTGGCGGACACACCCGGGAAGATTATCCAGGCTATGACCCGCTTTGGGCCAAACAAAACAGTCTGGTGACCTCCAATCCGGATGGCAGCATTGAGGTGGGAGTTATTGCCACCCCGCAATTGCCCGAGGATCTCAAAACGCTGTTTGACGCCGGTGAAGTCGAAAAGTATCAAGGCTAGAGGATTGACCTATGACTCAAACTGCAACCTTTCAAGTTTACCGAGGCCAAGCCAATCCTGAGGGTGGTTTGCCCAGTGGTGAGCACCAGACCTACAATGTAACGGTTGAGCCAGGCATGGTCGTGCTGGATGCCATCCACGCCATTCAACGCACACAGGCTCCTGATTTGGCGGTTCGTTGGAATTGTAAGGCGGCAAAATGTGGCTCTTGTGCCGCAGAAGTCAACGGAAAACCCCGTCTGATGTGTAAGACCCGTCTAGACACCATTGACTTGAGCAACCCTGTGGTTGTAACCCCATTAAAAGCATTCCCGATCGTGCGCGATCTGGTGACCGATGTCAGCTGGAATTATGAAGTGAACAAAACCATCCAGCCCTTCACCCCGGCCAACGAAGACACTGACACCTGGCGCTTTTCTCAGGAAGATGCCGACAGGGCACAAGAATTTCGAAAATGTATTGAGTGTTTCATGTGTCAGGATGTCTGTCACGTGTTGCGCAATCATCAACACAAACCAACCTACGCTGGGCCGCGGTGGTTTGTACGGCTAGCCAGTCTGGAAATGCACCCGCTTGATGTGGCCGATCGCGTTGAATACATCAAAGAGAAAGCGGGTATCGGTCAGTGCAACATTACCAAATGTTGTACGGAAGTGTGCCCCGAAGATATTCACATTACCGACAATGCTATTATTCCCCTCAAGGAGCGTGTCGTCGATCGCTACTATGACCCGGTTCAGTGGCTCTTCAGAAAGTTTTCGGGCAAATAATCGACACCATCTGTAAACACGGCTGCGCCTCTTTATTCAGGCGGAATCAAGCTGTTTCAAACAGAATTCAAAAACTCATGTCGTGCTCATGCTGTGTTGCGTTTTTTGAACTCAAGCGTTTTTTGAGAGTGACGTCTTTTAAAAGTACGCTGAGTTGTAATTTTTAGAGCTGACATGACATCGGGGCGACAGGATTCGAACCTGCGGCCCCCTGCTCCCAAAGCAGGTGCGCTACCAAGCTGCGCCACGCCCCGATAAAAACGTTGCATCAGTATATCTCAAAAGTGTTTGCCGTGACCATCCAGCGTTGAAGGCGAAAGTAAAAAAATTAAGCCCGCCTAAAGCCAGCAGACCCTAAGGGGAAACATACGACAGTCGGATGACAAGAGCAGCCAGCCCAAGCCCTCGAAGCGTCCAGGCAATCGTGCGCAGCCAATTCCAGGCCACCAAATGATTCACAATCTGGCCGTCATAACCCGCGCTCAATTTACCATGGTCGGGCACTGAAAAAAACGCCGTAATAATCCAAATGATGCCCACTAGCATCACGCCCCAAAAAGCGTGCTGGGCGCTCATCCATTGTGGTCGACAATACAAAAGGGCAATGGCGCTAAAAACTTCCAGCAACATGGGGGCAGCCACCACGAGGGTGGTTTTATGGGTATGCATCGCCTCATACAAGGCAAAGCTACTGATGCCCACCTGGTGATACAACGGGTAATGCACTACCTGCACAAACCAAATAAGGCCGACCATAAACAGGGTCGCTAAAAAATTGATCCAAAAAAGGCTGAGGGGCAACCAAAATGGTATCATGGCGTGTATTAGCTTGCGGCCTTCAAGACAGCTTCAACATCCAGAACCTCTGCGGCGTTTTGAAACACCCACTGCGACACAAGCTGGCTATTTTTCAGCAGGACAGCTCCAGGCATCTGGAAACCATCGCCTTCAAGCATGCCTTGTTGATGTCCGTGAAGCGCCGCAGCCAAACCTCGTTTGATGACAGTCCAGCTGAATAACTGACCCACACCGCCCCGTCCCAGGCCAAAGGCCTTATAAACATGACGTTCAGGATCACTTAAGGCAAAAACGCCAGCCAAGGGATAATCCGCCATCAGTTGCTGCATTCGAGGCATATCAGACATCATGATGACCACCGTTTCAATGCCTGCCGCGTTAAGGCGAGACAAGGATTGTGAGAGATCAAAGAGCGCTTCTTTACAGAAAATACAGCCTGCGTGGCGTAAAAACAGCATTAAGACAGGGGTATTTTCACTAAGATGCGCCAATATGCGCTGCTGGCCATCAGGCAAGGCAACCTGAACATGCTGCAACCGCTTAGCCAACTGCTCTGGCGAGTCGGGCAAGATGGTTTCAGACATAAACTGACGATACGTCGCAAGCAAGATCAGGCCAAACGGAAGCCACCAGATCAGATCATTGGTGAGAATGGTCAGACCAAAGGCAGGCGGAAAGACACCGCCGGCTAACGCCCACACAAACCCCATGGGGCCAAAAATTTTCCCCAATAGTCCGACCAAAACCACTGGCCAATATCGAAATGGATTTAGCGACGCCGCCGCATAGCCAATACCATAGACCCCAACAATCATGCCAATACACTGCCACAATTGCGGGTAGTTGGGTCGGGTAGCTGCGGTTAAATCAAACCAACTGTCTGGGAAAAAAACCGTCCAGGCTCCCCAGAGTATATTGTAGAGAGCCGCCAGCAGCAACACTTGAGACATCCATTTGGGTGCTTGGGGTGTCATAGTCAAAATCTTTCAGATGCATTCATCACCTTATCGATCTTACTCTGAATATAGCAAAATTGAGCCAATACACTTGGTGGCAAGCGCCATTAAAATAATAACGGCTGATAAACGCCGATGGCAGCATCCGTTTTTAAAGCTGCTGAGGCTTTTGCCTCAGTGGCACGACGAGCCTTTCGATGCGCTGGCTGCTGTCGACTGCCGTGTTTATCCAATACAATTTTGGCCTGAGCACGCGCCTCGGGTGTCCGTTTCCATTGCCATAGGGCTTCTTTGGCTTGTCGATAAGCCTCAGCATGATCCACAATCGGCAAGGGATAGTCTTTTCCTACTCGAAACCCTAGTCTGCTGGCTTCTAGATCTGGCAGGGTATGCGGCTCAAAAATCCAGGGTGCTGGCACAGTGGCCAGCTCAGGCACCCAGCGGCGAATGAAATGGCCGTATGGATCATGATCTTGGGCTTGTTTGAGGGGAGAATAAATGCGAATGGCGTTAATGCCGGTCACACCCGACTGCATCTGGATTTGGCTATAATGAATGCCGGGTTCATAATCCAGAAAATGCCTGGCTAAAACGTGCGCCGGCCGCTGCCAATGGAGCCATAAATGATAGGCCGCAAATGAGGTCACCATGGCACGCATTCGAAACGGCAGCCAGCCGGTTTCTCGAAGGCTTCGCATGCAGGCATCGATGAGTGGATAGCCGGTTTGCCCCTCACACCACGCATTAAATCGCTCATCACTCCAAAACGGCTCCCGCATGCCATCAAACGCGCGGTTCATATTACAGGTTTCTATGGCAGGCTCATCTTCAAGCTTTTGCATAAAGTGGCAATGCCAGTGAAGCCGCTTATGAAACGATCGATACACCGCGAGCCAGTTTTTACAGCGCCTCAGTCCTTCTGGGGCATCTACAGAGACCTTCTGACACTCATCGAGAACGCTCGCCTGGTGATGGCGCAACCTGTGCACAACGTCACCAAGTGACAGCGCTCCCCACGCCAAGTAGGGACTAATCCGACTGCAAGCCTCCGGTGCGCTGTTAGGGCTAGACATCCCTTGAACATACGGCAAACCTCGAACCGTCAAAAAGTCATTGAGGGTAGCCAATCCCAGGGTGCGTCCACCAGCTTGCGCCGCTGTTTTTTGGCTTGCTGGCATGCCCAATTCAAATAAAGACGGCAGAGAGTCTATCCAGACTGGAAAACGGTTTTTTAACGCTTCAGCCAGCTGGCTAAGATTATCTGGCGGCGCAACCCAGTCTGGAGCTGGCTGAAGCGGCTGCTTCATGCGTGCTTCCCACTGATGGGCCCATTTTTGCCGGGTTTTTAGCCGACGGATCACCCCGTTTTGATAAAATTCCTGCCAAAGGATACCCTTTGATTTTGCCCATTGCCCCACACGGATGTCGCGAGCGTAGCTGATGGCATTGCCCGTTTCTTGATGGCTATAGAGGTTTGTAAAGGGTGAGCTGTCATACACAGCCTCGAGCACGGCAGGCGCTTCAGCCAAAACGATTAATAGCCTGTTGCCACGGGCACGAAGGGCTTGCTGCAATTCACGAAGGCAATCCAAAATAAACACCACGTGAGCAGGGTCGGCATCCGGGGCGGTCATCATCGAGGGTTCAAAGCAGTAAAGCAAAATACATGGTCCGCGTTGGGCGGCCTCGGCAAGAGGGGCATGATCCGCCCATCGTAAATCGCGTTTGAACCATACGCAGGACACAACAGCAGCTGAGGCATGCAAACGGGCTTCTGAGGACAAGTTCGGGCTACTCATACAACATCTGCGCTCGTGCATGTCAATGTATCACGCAGCTTTTGCGCCTGCTGCAAGATGGCCTGTTTCTCGCTTTGCTCTATTCGTTGCAAATTACGGACTTGCATGCCCATTCGGGGATTTTTCATCAGGCTCGTCTCATGGTTAATCAAAAAAGCCCAGTAAAGGGTGGTAAACGGGCAGGCGTTTTCCCCAAGGCGCACAGCAGGGTCATATCGACACTGTTTGCAAGCGTTACTCATGCGATTAATATAGTTACCGCTTGCAATATAGGGCTTAGAAGCCATGATGCCGCCATCGCCATATTGAGACATACCAAGCGAATTGGGCAATTCCACCCATTCCACCGCATCCACATACATGGCCAAATACCACCGATGCACCGCCATCGGATGAACCCCCAACAGCAGCGCAAACAGACCTGTCACCATGAGCCGTTGAATATGGTGGGCGTAGCCATAGTCTAGCGATTGCCTGATTGCGGCCTGCAAGCAGGCCATATCGGTTTTGGCACTCCAGTAAAAAGAGGGCAATGGCGCGTTGGCACACAGGGCGTTTTGGTGTCGATACGCTGGCATATAAAGCCAATAGATGCCTCTGACATATTCACGCCAGCCCAGAATTTGACGGATAAAGCCTTCTGCCGAGGCCAAGGAGACCCGTCCACTGCGATAAGCGGCTTCAGCTTTTTGAATGACCTGACGGGGGTTAAGGAGTTTAAGATTCAGAGCCGCAGAAAGACGAGAATGGTACAAATAGGGTAAATCCTGGCAAGGGTCTATCCACATGGCATCCTGATACTGGCCAAAACATTCAAGACGGTGTTGAATAAAATCATCCAGCGCCAATTGCGCTTGCTGTGGGGTGACCGGCCAATCAAAATGAGCCAGCGAGCCAGGGTGATGTTCAAATTGATCTTCAACCAAGGCAAGTACGTCAGCAGTCAGCGCATCCGGCGCAAAATGCATGGGTGGGGCAACGCTGCCCGGGCCGTGTTTTGAAAACGCGCCTTGATTGTCATGGTCAAAATTCCATTGGCCACCTTCTGGGCCTCCTGCCTCATCCAGCAAGACGTGGTGACGCACCCGCATCTGTCGGTAAAAAAATTCCATTCTGAGCTGTTTGCGCCCGCTGGCATAATGGCGAAAGTCTTCTGGCGTGCTTAAAAAATGCTCATCGGGCAATAGCAAAAGCGGACAGCTTAACGCATCGGCAGTATCTTGAATGCTTTTCAGTACATCCCACTCCCCAGGCCACACCATGGCCAAGCGTTTGGGTTGCATTCTTTGACAATCAAATTTGAGTTGCGCATCCAAGGCCCCCTTGTTATCCGTTTCCGACAGCGTTGTGTAACACAGAGCTATTTTTTGAGCGCTCACTTGTTGGGCAAAATGCCGCATACTCGACAAAAAGAGTGCAATCCGAGCTTTATGTGACCAAACCTTCGTAGACTCCTCAGAAACTTCGGCCATCCAGACAGCATCATGAGCAGGGTCAGCCTGCTCAAACAGGGGGTGATCCGGATCCAGCTGATCGCCAAGCACTATCCACAGTGTTTCCAGGGGTTCTGGCCAAGGGGTCCTGATGGTGCTCATGTCGTTTGGCTCAATCAAGTTTCAAACCATCTGCGGATAAATTTTGCATGCAAAGAGCCAGATGAATGGCATCTGCAGCAGCCTGACCCGATAACAAAGCCCCTTCAACCCGCTTTGCGCCCCCTTCGGGAGAGTCAAAAGCATCACCTGCAAAATAAACAGGCGCCGGATGCGCACTATAGGCATAGGGTGCCGGATAAGTAGCAACAGGGATGCTATATCGCCAGCGTTTGAGATAAGTCACCTCAGCGGGAGGAAGATGCTCCTGCAGAGTATTATTGAGCGCTGAAAGCAGTTTCTGAACAATGGTGGCCTCATCGGCATCAAAAAACGCCTCACTAAAGGCGGCCGATGCCTGCAAGGTCAAAGCCGGCAATGGCGATATGCCTTTGTGCTGATTATCGGCCAGCCACCCCAAAATCGGATGCTGAAGCCACTGAATGGCACCATGAAACCCTTGGGCAAGTGTGATGGAGGCCTCAGGCAAAAATCCTAACAACAAGGCAAGACAGGGAGCATAGGTAATGGCTTGCAACGCGCCGTAGACGTCTGGATCCATCTGTGACGGATTTTTCAATAAGGCCAACGCTTGCGGCACGGGGGGCGTTAATAACAAGACGCGCGCGTCAATGGGTTCAATCACGCGATCTGGGCATTCGTTGTCCTCTGGCCATAGTCGCCAGAAAGAAGTTTTGGCATGAAGCTGCGGCTCAACAGCGCGTATTAGATGAGACGTCAATAAGCACGATGAGCCATCATGCTGTAAGGCTTGGCTGAGTGCTTTGGGGATACAGGTCATACCCAATGGACTGGCAAAACGAGACGTCACATCCGGGTGAAACGCAATAGCATTTCCACATGGCTCTATGGCATGCGTAGATGCTGAGGACTGCATTAACTGCGGCAGCCAATTAAAAATTAAGCCGTCTTTTACCCATTGGCTTGCCATTTGTTGTCCTTGGGCGGTTCGAAAACGCATAAATTGCGCACCATGGTCAAAGCGCCATTGTAAAGAAGGCTCCAAACAATACCGGGTTGCCATTCTGCCACCCACTTGGCGTCCTTTATCAAGCACAATCACACGGTAGCCTTTTGATGCCAGTGATGTGGCCGCCATTAAGCCCGCCATCCCCGCGCCAACAATAGCCACATCCCAAAGTGGGGGGTTCTCAGCCTGTATCACCCAGAGTATCGTCCTTTCATCGTCATCGTCTCATTTTTTTATTGTGGAGCGCTTATACTAATCTATATATCTTACGTTTAAATCACACGATATCGTGCGCTGAGTGATATTTGCCATTTTTGAGATGCCCATGCAAATAGACACCCTTCAAGAGCGCACCATGGATAAATGCCCCACATGGTAAATTCCAAGAACGTATTCCCACTGACGGCTTCTAGCCTTCTTGAGGCCGATGTGATTGCGCGTGCCGTTGATACGTGGCGCGCTGGCCAGCTGGTGGCTTTTCCGACTGAAACCGTCTACGGCCTAGGTGCTGATGCTCAAAACCCCGAGGCGGTGGCCAAGATTTTTGCCCTCAAAAATCGTCCCCCTTCCCATCCGTTGATTGTTCATGTGGCCCATCTGGCTCAGGTTTTCAAACTGGGCATAACACTGTCTGAACCCGTACTGGCCCTGGCTCAAGCGTTCTGGCCAGGCCCGCTAACCCTCATTGTCAAGCGACCAGAGTCCATTGCGGACTGTGTTTCTGGAGGGCGCAGCACCGTGGGAATTCGCCTGCCAGCGCATCCTGTTGCACAGAGGCTTCTTGAAAGATTTGATGGGCCCATTGCCGCACCATCAGCCAACCGATTTGGCCAGCTGAGCCCGACACGCGCAGAGCACGTGCGCATGTCGTTTCATCCAGACGAATTGCCCTGCGTGGTTGATGGTGGCTTGTGTCAATTGGGTCTAGAGTCAACCATTATTGATACCACACAGCCGAATCGGCTGATTCTGCTTCGCCCCGGCAATATTACACCTGATGACATCCAGAAACATCTCATAAGCGATCATGTCTTGGAAACCCCTCAGTGGTCTATCGACAACGATTGCAGCCAGCGGGCACCTTCTTCGGGGACACTGGTGCGTCATTACTGCCCCAAGACACCGCTTCATCTGGTTAAGCCTGACGAGTGGGCGACTCTTTTACAAACCTTGGCCTGCCACTATCCAGATTTGAGCTGCCTCGGATTCAGCCCGCCCCCTCGCACGCTGCCTGCTGGGGTGGTGTATCATCAGGCCTCTGAAGAGCCATCAGACTATGGTGCAAGCTTGTATGACACCCTGCATAGGCTCGATAAAAACGCCAGCCTGATTCTTGTCGAGGAGCCGCCAAATGCCATGGGCTGGCAAGCTGTCCGCGATCGCTTAAATCGGGCGGCAACAGCTCATTTACCCCATATTCAATGAGCAACGCTGGTAATGCTATCTCCTGATGCATTTTTTTGATAACGCGTCCTGTCTTCAAAGAGTCGTCACGCATTTTTTGTAAGCCCTGAACGTTCAGAAACGATTATGTCTAAAACAATTGCCCACCTGCTAACCCCCACCCTGGCTGAAGCGAGCCGTCTGGATGCACATGCCTGCTACCCCGTCTTTAGCACACCCGTTTCGGCAGGATTCCCCAGTCCCGCCGATGACGCTATCGAAGCGCAATTAAACCTGAATCAACACCTGATTAAACACCCCTCGGCCACCTTTTTTCTGAGGGTTTCTGGCCATTCCATGATAGGAGCCGGCATTCATGACGGGGATTTGCTCATTGTCGATCGCGCTGTGGAGCCGCAAGATGGTAAAATTGTAATTGCCGTCATTGATGGTGAGCTGACCGTCAAACGGATTGTCCAAAAAAAAGGCAATCTTTATCTAATGCCTGAAAATGACGATTTTGCGCCTGTGCAGGTGCGTGAATGTGCCGAGTTTAGCATCTGGGGTGTGGTGACCACCGTGATTCATGCCGTTTAACATGGCGTTTAAGATGGCGTTGAGGATGCCCCATAATGCAAGCTTTTGCCCTGATTGACTGCAATAACTTCTTTGTAAGCTGCGAGCGGGTGTTTAACCCGGCTCTGGAAGGCAAACCGGTCGTTGTACTCTCCAACAACGATGGCTGCATTATCAGCCGCTCCAATGAAGCCAAAGCCCTGGGCATCCAGATGGGAGACCCTTTTTTCAAAACCAAAGCCCTCATTCAAGCTCATCAAGTTGCGGTTTTTTCGGCTAATTTTGCCCTCTACGGGGATATGTCGCATCGCGTGATGGAAACCCTGCAAACCATCACCCCAGACGTTGACGTGTATTCTATTGATGAAGCATTTTTAACACTTTGCAATAATGCAGATCTCACGGAGCAAGGTCGCAATATCCGCCAACGTATTTTGAAGTGGACAGGAATTCCAGTATCTGTGGGTATTGCACCTACCAAAACGCTGGCCAAAGCCGCAGCAGAAATTGCCAAAAAAAGCGCAAAAGCAGAAGGGGTTGTGACGCTGATGAGCGCCAGACTTCAGGAGGCTGCATTGTCTCGCCTGCCGGTGGCAGATATCTGGGGGGTTGGTCGACGGCTGGCACCAAAGCTTCACGCCCAACATATCCAGACGGCTCTGGATTTGAGACAAGCCGATGCGAGGTTCATTCGAAAGACCTACGGGTTACCCTTGGCCAGAACCGTCTCAGAGCTCCGGGCCGAGGCCTGCTATTCCTTAACACTCAATCCACCGCCTCAGCAGTCTATTGTTCACTCTCGTTCGTTTGGAATGCCGATGAGCACCCTGAGCGGTCTCCAGCAAGCGGTGGCAAGTTATACAGGCAGAGCAGCTGCAAAATTACGCCATCAACGACTAGCCGCGTGTTATCTGACAGTAGGCATACGCACCAACCGTTTCCGAGTCACTGAGCCTCAATATGCCAATAGCATCACGCTCGAGCTGCCAATGGCATCAAACTACACGGCAGAGTTAATCGACACAGCACATCGTGGGTTGCGGCAAATTTTTCAGCATGGCTATCACTATCATAAAGCCAGCGTCATGCTCAGCGGACTTGTTCCCATGAATGAACGACAGGTAAATCTTTTTGCCTTAAGAGACACGGAACGCTACGATCGATTAATGAGCGCCATGGATCGTCTAAATCGCGTGTTTGGTGGAAACACCATCTACCTCGCCGCAGAAGGTATGCAAAAACCTTGGCGAATGAAAAGTAGCCACCGCTCGCACTGGTCTGCCATTATGCCCGTAAAAGCATAACAGCAAGACAGCGTCCAAAGTTCTGAAGGAAAGAAAGCAAAATGCCAGCAACGGATCGGGGGATCGAGGTGACTGGCATTGCAAAAATTAGGATTTGGAATTGTTAAAACCGAACGTCTAGCCTGCGGCAACCGCCTGCCCTTTGAACTTGGTCATAAGCTCTTGCGAGAGGTTACTTGGCAGAGGCTCGTAGCTGGAGAATTCCATACTGAACGTTCCACGTCCTTGGGTCTTGCTGCGAATATCGGTTGCGTAACCAAACATTTCAGACAAAGGGACCATGGCGCGAATTTTCTGTGTACCTGTTCCTTCGATGGGCTCCATGCCTTCAACACGACCACGACGGCTGGAAATATCTCCAATAACGTCACCCAAGAAATCATCAGGGGCTTCGACTTCAACCTTCATGACAGGCTCCAACAACTGGGGAGAGGCCTTCGTCACACCGGCCTTGACCCCCATTGAACCTGCGATTTTGAAGGCCATATCACTGGAGTCAACCTCGTGGTAGCTGCCATCAAAGAGGGTTACTTTGACATCAACCACTTGGAAGCCGGCAACAATACCGCCCTTAAGTGCTTCTTCAACACCTTTGCCAACAGCCGGGATATACTCTTTAGGAACAGAGCCACCGACAATTTTATTGACAAACTCAAAGCCAGCACCGCGCTCTTGAGGCTCCAGACGCAGCCAGACGTGACCAAACTGACCACGACCACCCGACTGACGAACAAACTTGCCTTCCACTTCAACTTCCTTGGTAATGGTTTCACGGAAAGCAACCTGAGGTTTACCGACGTTGGCATCCACCTTGAATTCACGCAACAGGCGATCCACGATAATTTCAAGGTGGAGCTCACCCATACCGGCAATGACAGTTTGTCCCGTTTCTTCATCCACTCTGACGCGGAAAGTCGGGTCTTCCTCAGCCAGCTTGGCCATAGACTGAGACAGCTTGTCCTGATCGGCCTTGGTTTTAGGCTCAATGGCAATTTCAATCACAGGCTCAGGAATAAAGATAGACTCCAGAATGACAGGCGCATTTTCGACACACAAGGTATCGCCGGTGGTCGTGTCTTTGAGACCCACCACAGCACAAATATCGCCGGCTTTAATTTCATCGATTTCAACGCGATCGGCAGCGTGCATTTCCACCAAGCGGCTGATACGCTCTTTTTTGCCTTTGGTGGCATTCATGACGTAGGTACCGCTGGGGAGCTTACCACTGTAGACACGGCAAAATGTAAGACGTCCCACAAAGGGATCCGTCATAATTTTAAAAGCCAAGGCTGCAAAAGGGGCGTTTTCATCCGCAGGGCGTTCCACTTCAGAGCCATCAGGCAGTGTCCCTTTAATGGCCGGCACTTCAAGCGGGGAGGGTAAATAATCGACGACAGCATCGAGCATCAGTTGGACACCCTTATTTTTGAAAGCCGATCCACACGTAACTGGAACAATTTTCACATCGCAGACGGCTTTTCGAAGTGTTTTTTTCAACTCTTCATTAGAAATTTCACCCGTCTCCAGATATTTTTCCATCACCGCATCATCGGTTTCAACTACGGCGTCAATCAGCTTTTCGCGCCATTCGGCAACTTGCGCCTTGTAGTCCTCAGGCACGTCTACAACCTGAATATCGGTTCCCAGGTCGTTGGTGTACATGTAGGCTTTTTGCTCAATTAAATCAATAATGCCTTTGAGTTGATCTTCTGCGCCGATATTAAGTTGAATGGGGACGGCGTTGGCCCCAAGACGTTTGCGAATTTGCTCCACGACGCGTAAAAAATTAGCGCCGGTTCGATCCATTTTGTTCACAAATACCATTCGAGGGACGTTATAACGCGTGGCTTGACGCCAGACGGTTTCAGACTGGGATTGGACGCCCGCCACTCCGCAAAAAACGGCAACCACGCCATCCAAGACGCGCAACGAACGCTCAACTTCAATAGTAAAGTCAACGTGCCCAGGGGTGTCGATGATATTAATTTGATAATCTTTCCAAAAGGCGGTAATGGCCGCAGAGGTGATGGTAATACCACGCTCGCGCTCTTGCTCCATCCAGTCGGTAACGGCGGCGCCTTCATGGACTTCGCCCATTTTGTGAATTTTGCCAGTGTAATAAAGAATTCGTTCGGTGGTAGTGGTTTTACCGGCATCAATGTGGGCGGCAATACCAATATTACGAAGTTTCTGAAGGGGTGCTTTACGAGCCATAACAGGGAAAAATCCTAGCAGTCAAAAGATAAAAGTACATTTTTATTAAAACCTAAAATGCGCAAACGCACGGTTGGCTTCGGCCATACGGTGAGTTTCTTCGCGTTTTTTCAATGCCGCGCCTTGACCCTTGAGGATATCCAGCATTTCGTTTGCCAATTTATCCGCCATGGAACGACCCGCACGCTTGCGAGCGGCGGCAATCAACCAGCGAGACCCAAGGGCTTCACCATCTTGCTCGCTAACTTCCATCGGCACCTGATACGTGGCACCACCCACACGACGGGCTTTGACCTTCACTTTAGGAGCCACACGCTTGAGAACACGACGAAAGGCATCAATTGGCTTTTCCCGCGAACCATCTGGCGCCTCGGGGGTCTTGCCATCCAGCTGCTCAAGGGCTTCCATGAGCAGGAGCTGTGCCACGCTCTTTTTACCCTTGACCATCAGTCGATTAATAAACTTGGCCACCGCCGTATCGTTATAGATAGCATCTGGGGCGGGCACTCGTTTTTGGGGTTTCGTACGACGCATAATTCAAAAAAATCCTCAAAAAAATGAAACCTTACGCAGAAGCGCTACTTCTTTTTACCGGCAGCGGCAACTTCTTTTGCCTTGGTGCCGTATTTACTGCGACTTTGTTTGCGACCTTTAACGCCGCCCAAATCCAGCGTGCCACGAATAATGTGGTAGCGCACCCCAGGAAGATCCTTGACACGACCCCCGCGAATCAGCACCACGGAGTGCTCTTGCAGGTTGTGGCCTTCACCCGGAATGTAAGAAGTTACTTCAAAGGCATTGGTCAGGCGAATACGAGCCACCTTACGCAAAGCCGAGTTTGGCTTTTTCGGCGTCGTAGTGTACACCCGAGTACAAACACCGCGGCGCTGAGGGCAGCTAACCAGGGCAGGAGACTTAGTTTTTTTCTTGATGGCTTGGCGTTTTTTACGCACCAACTGAGAAATAGTAGGCATAGTGGGATATCAGAACTCGCAAATAATCAGGATAAAAGCCAAAAACAAATTGTTTAATCAGGATAAAAGCCAAAAACAAATTGTTAAAAAGGGAAGTTGTGTTTCTTCGGATTTTGAAGAATTGCACCCTGCACCTAGTGATGAGGCAATGGAACACACCATGGCTTCACAAAACCACAAACAGAGATTTTGAGCTAGTCGTTTGAAAAAAATCTCATGCAAAGCGCCGGATTTTTGTAAAGATACTTAACGGTTTTCGTCATTATTTAAAGTGCTGAGGGTTACAATGAGCTTAAAATATTATTAAAAAAAATGTCACTAAAGCAGTATTCGACCTGTTATTTTTCAAATTTTAACGGAATTTAACTCAATGGTAGCCATAATGAAGCCAAGTTTTGGCAAATTAGAAGCCAGATCAGCCAATAGAGCGCCTCAAGAAAAGCCTGGACTTCCTAAAAGAATGCTTTCTTATCTCTTGGTGCCTGCTGCAGTGGTGATTTTTTCTAGCCCTATGCCCTCAGCTAAATGGTCTGTTTCACTAAGCAGCATGCTTATTGCAATAAGCTATTGCTTTCCGATGCGACTAAAAAGAACGCCACCTGGTAGATAATTTTAGGATTAATACACTTCTACGTGCCAGCGATGATCTTGCACCATGGCCGCATGAAGCGCTTGCCAATCAAGCCCATGAGCTTTTGCGGCCTCTGACAGCCCCGCATGGATGCCAGGCTCCATGCCTCGCAGGCCGCACACATACACAAACGAGTTTGGTTGCTGAAGTAACGAAATAAGCGCAGCGCCATGCTCTGCAAGACGGTGCTGAACGTACATCCGCTCGCCTTGTGCTGTTTTTTCTTCACGGCTAAAGGCTGTTACCAAATGAAAATCAGGTTGTCCTTCATAGGCCTCCCATTCAGACTCATAGAGAAAGTCTTTTCGAGATTGCACGCCTAAAAACGTCCAATACTGCCCAGACTCGTGCCTGAGGGTTTCAAAACGACGCTGGTTAAACGCACGAAACGGCGCGATACCGGTGCCTGTGGCAATCATAATTACATTTGGATTGACATGGCTTGAAATTTTTTCAGGCATCAAGAATGCTTTACCCACAGGCCCCGTGACGTTAACACGATCGCCGGGCTTTAAATCACAAACAAAGTTGGAGCACACGCCAAAAACATCTTGCCCTGTGGCTTCATCTGTATAAACCAGACGCTTAACAGACAAGCTGACCGTGTTGAGACCCTTTTGGGCATAGGCGCTATCGCCTTGTGAAGCAGATGCAATCGAGTATAAACGCAGCTTGTGAGGCTTTTGAGTCGCGGCATCAATACCTGGCGGCAAGACGCCCAAACTTTGCCCCTCCAGATAGCGCAAATCACTACCTGTAAGGTCAAACACCACATGGCGCACATCATTGGCCGAGCCTGAGGCCGTGAGCTTTGTATTTTCAAGCACCGTGGCTGTCCAGGGTGCATTCGGCTTGTAGATATTGGATGGAATCTCTTGGCGTGTTTGCAGCGCTTGAGAAGGATCCGAAGGAGTCGTCATGTGTCAAGTTCCTGAACGCTTTCTAAATAGAAAGACAATGCCTCGATAAAAATACCTGATTCTAGTATTTTTAAAAATGTTACCATAAGGAAACATTTCTGGAGATACCGCGCGTCAGTGATGGCCGCAAACGTCAATTTCTGTGATGATTTAAGTCAGCTTCAAGGTCATTTTGGCAAATGCGCTCAGCTGGATTTAAACGAGCTTTATCGCTTGAATAAACATTAAATTTTAATTTGAATCACTTCAGTTTGAATCACTGGCTTCAGGCAATAATCCGTGCTCCCTTTTACCCCGCCATCATCCAACCTCTGTGACTCTTTAGCACAGGCCTTGCCTCACGAGGCCCAATGGCCTGAGTGGATTGTGCTGACACAAGCTGAAGGCGCCCAAATGATTGGCAAACTTGATCCGGCAAGGCCTCATCCGGGGGGATGGTCGAGTGGTCTAGTTCGAAGTGCCTATGGCGAGCATGAAACCTTCTGCGAAATGCCCGTAGCCGAATTAAGATGGCGGCAAAACATCCAAGATTATACCGTTACGCTGTTTTTTGGCAAGGGCGGCTTTGTCACCGTTGTCAAATCCCCGTCTCAAAACCTCACATACTTCGTACTACCCGGCGGTTCGCTCACATTACCGTCTCTGGTGGTGACCCTGCCAAAAGAATTACCTCATCCAGAAAATTCCAGTCTGCAAACACCTAGCATGCAGACCCCTACAGAAGCAGAACCCGAATCAAACGCCCAAAAAATCATGGGCACCGCCTTCACCCACGCGCCTATGCCGTCCAAACCACAGACGCTCACCCATCAAGCGATGATTTTGGGCGCAGGGATTGGAACTCGAATTCTTCCTTTGACAGATGACTCCATGGGGCTTGCCAAACCAGCATTGCCCCTTGGTGCACACACCACCGTAATAGGCCAGCTCTTCTTGCAGCTGGCCGCCCACGGTGTGACGCATTGCTTTGTCAATACGTTTTATGAGGCCCACTCGGTCATCGCGGCGCTGGACTCGGCAGAGCGGCAAATCCCAAACGTAACCCAAGACGCTTTATCGACAAGCTGGGTCAATATCCCTGAATCACGTCCAACCGGCACGGCTGGTGGATTGTTGGCTTTAATTCGTCATCCAGACAAATACCCGCACTTTGATCCCTCTCGTCCTATCCTGATTGTTCAGGGGGATGCGGTGACGAACGTTGATTTTTCAGCTTTATTGAATGCACACGTGCAAAACAAGGCCAAAATTACCATTGGCTGCCAACGTGTCAGCGATGCGCAAGTCCCTTTGTTTGGCATCATGGCCACAAATAGCGCCAGTGATGATGATCAATCGGGCTCGGTCACGCTATTTCTGGAAAAACCCAAACTGGCGCAAGCCGCCCATCATCGCATGGCAAGCTGCGGCTTTTATGTGATTGCCCCAGAAGTATTCCCAACCCTTCTGGACATCTACGATGAACGGCTGGCAGCAGCCCAGACCATTGCCCGAGAAAAAGGGCTGCCTGAACCCACAGAACTCGACGAGCTCGATTTTGCCAAGCATATTTTCCCAAAAATCATGGCCAAGTTTGCCAATGCTCAGACCCCAGCCCTCTGGGCTCAGCAGATGCCGGGTTTCTGGAGCGATATTGGCAATCCGGCACAGTATTTGCAAATTTTACAAGCCATTGAATTGGGGAAACTCTCCTGGCCTGGATTGGCTCCTGTTGGTGCTTTTAATTTACCCGTCGGGCAAAATTTACGCCTTGAGCACCCCGTTTTCTGGCCTGGCACAATAAAGCGCGCCAATCAAGATGGCGCAGAGCCTTCTGGCAACGTTCTGATTGCTGAACCCCACCAGCGCTTCTGATTTAATATCACGCTGGGTTTGAAATCTCACGGCGACGCAACTCAGATTCAAGTAACAGTCGGGCAGCTTCGGCATCAATCAGCGGTTTGTGCCTGGAGGGCTTCAGGTTAGCACTTTGAAGGCCGCGGGCGGCCTGAGCCGAAGACAAACGCTCATCCACAAACGTGATGGGTAATTTTGTTGCCTGACAAAGCTTCTCAGAAACCTCTCGAACCCACTGCGCCTGAGAGCCTTCAACGCCATCCATGCTTAAAGGCAGGCCAATCACCAGTTCACTGACCTCATAGCGCCTACAAAGCGCCTGAACATGAGCCATCAAATCCACGGGTGGCTGGGCTTTGAGATCCAGCGTTGGCAACGCCAGTGCCATGTTGGTTTCTGGCTCACTGATGGCAAGCCCGATACGACGTTTACCAATGTCGAGCGCGAGGAGAGGGGTTTCTGGCTTCATTTAAAGAATGTTCACACGCAAGGCGCCATCATAGACCATCTCAAAGGGGATTTTTTGGCCTTCAGATACTTGAATGGGTTTTGGTAACGTAAAAAACAGATGTGTCCAGTGCGTTTGAGGTGCCCATGGCGAGTTGGTGAGAATCGTTTCTTCATCCAGCCAAGCTGTAAAATAGGCACACAGGCTGGTGATTTCGCCGTCTTCAAGAGCAACCAGCTCGGCCTGACGGGTAAACACTGGTGATGATAACGTACGGAAATCCAGACGATGCACCTCAACAGGCGCCGACATGGTTTTATAGACATGCGGCATGTAGCGATCCAGCTTGAGCGTGGCCTTGTTTTGAAGCACCTGAGACAATAAATCAAAATCAAAGCCGTAGAGATCCTTGAGGGCACGGATTTCAAATGCTTTATCGCCGCCGGTGGTGGGTGCCTTAAACCCAAACACGTGAAGATCCAGCTGATAGGGCAACATCCGGCCACCCGGTGCCAAAAACCGATCGCGGGCGTCTAGGGTAAATTCAATGATGTTTTCTTCCAGAATGCCATTGCCAATAATTTCAGAAATCATCAAATCGGGCTTGGGGGTCAGGCGATTCGCCTTCAGCATGTTGGAGGGGGCGGATATGACCTCTATTTGCTCGCCATAGCCGTTGGCTTGCCCAATGGCCTCGGCCAACATGGCAATGTGCGCGT
Organism: Vampirovibrionales bacterium; assembly: GCA_035285385.1. Lineage (GTDB taxonomy): Bacteria > Cyanobacteriota > Vampirovibrionia > Vampirovibrionales > JAJTHC01 > JAYKJM01. The sequence continues at coordinate 1,709 of JAYKJM010000143.1, read as the reverse complement.
TGCGCTCAATGGCATAAACCTTTTTAGCACCGGCACGCGCGGCAAACAGCGATAAAATACCCGTACCGCATCCCAAATCCATGGCAATGGTGTCCGGGGTGACCTGACGCTCAATGGCGCGTTGATAGGCGACCATCCGCACGTGATCCTTCATCATGTTGAGATGGTTTTCAGAGTTGATATTGATGTGTTTGCCCAGATGACTGCCAAGACCGCTTTCGGAGGTGTCTTCGTCACGATCATGGAGCCCTGCAATCTGGATAATGTTGGCTTGCAGCATCATTTCAAGGTGATCGCGGATTTTCGTTTGATCCTCTAGCGGCCATGGGGCCAGCAAATCGCCAATGGAACGCCAATCAATGAGCTCATAAATAATGAGCATAATGTCGTATTTAATGCGCAAAGCCTGATCGCAGCCCACGTTTTGCAGGCTTACGTGGTCATCACCTTCAAACTTCATGTAGGTATCTGGGCTAATGCGCACGCGGGTGGCATTGTCCGCAATCAGGTGGACAGGCGCGGTTTTGGCAGAGACAGTCATGAGCAAGACGGCTTTCTTGTAAAAAACATGATCAAAAACAGGGCGCAGGCGGTTTGCATGCCATGGTTGCAGGCACAACGCACCCTAGAGAAGTGTACTGCATTTTTTAGATTTTGCGACATGAACCGTTACAAAATCCACCCCATAGCGCATGTGTTCATCTTGAGTGGGTTTGAGAGAAGTATTCTGCTAAACTTATTGACTCTAAACACATTCATTCAATTCTTTTTAAGATTTTTAAGAGCACTCTGATGAGCACCCCAATCAATTGAAACCGAGTCCGAGGGTTCAAGGAAAAATTAATTTCTTACGTCTTGTGCATCACGCAAAATCAACTATTTGGAAACTTGGTGACAAGTTAAACATCCCTGGTGTTCAATCACATCCAGATCACTTTAAACGGATCTCTTACCGTGATTTTTTAAATATTCTCAAGCAAGCGAGTAATACTTGCTAACTGCTAGGCCCTTATAATCGACAAAACCCCCAAAATTTACGGATGTGCTACGGTAAAAACTTTACCCAATTTACGATAAACCCTGCTTTTGAGCCTGTCGAACTGCTACTGCTGGAGAGTCACCGTTTAGAAAACGGAAAAGATGCCAGATTTTTGGTTAAAATACACAATTCAAACCGCCCTGCAGATTGGAAAACTGTGACCATACCGCCAAATCAGTATTCCAGGATCTTAAATCAATTCAAAGCACTTAATAGCTGGGTGCCGGAAGAAAATCGAACATTTGTTGATTATCCCAGGTAGTTAGAGGCTATTGCGCTCAGCGGAAGCCGCTATATTTTAGCCGACACTCAAAAGCCCGTTCAAAGTCGTCCCTTCCTCCCTCACAACAGGAGCACCCCACCTTCATGCACTCGCTTTCTGCAGTTTCATTTTCGGGCTTACGGGATAACTCTAATAAATCTGGCAAAACTAGGTTTCATAATTATTCTAGGACTCAAGGAGGACGAGGCTTTAAACCGACATTAGCACGACAAGATTTTCCAGAAAACGCCGACCATAGAACCGTGCTCGAGCATATGCACGGTCTGTACGTGGCTAGTTCCACAAATTATAAAATCGAATCCAGAGGAATACCCCACTCAGATAATTCTCGAATACCAAGCTGGCGAATATACCCGCATGCAAATACTACATCAAGCTCTGAAGCCA